>CALCSX010000118.1 GCA_937894165.1 uncultured Saprospiraceae bacterium
GAAGATTGTGCACCCGATGATCCGGATATTTACCCGGGCGCACCCTGCGATGACGATGATGACACTACTTTCAATGATCAGATAAATGCTGATTGTGAATGCGTAGGGACGCCGGATCCTAATTATTGCCCGGGCTTAGAATTATTCATTGGAGATAGCTGTAATGACGGGGATGATTGTACATTTGATGATATAGTAGATGCAGAATGCAACTGTATTGGTACTTTCCAAGATTCTGATGGTGATGGAGTGTGTGATGCGGAGGACTGTGCACCTAATGACCCCGATTTATACCCTGGAGCTTCTTGTGATGATGGTGATGATACCACTTTTAATGATCAAATTAACAGTGATTGTGAATGTGTAGGAACACTTGATCCGAATTATTGCCCGGGATTAGAATTATTTATCGGCGCACCATGTGATGATAATGATGTGTGCACGGAAAATGATCTTGTTAATTCTGATTGTGAATGTGAAGGTATATTTGTAGATACGGATGGGGATTGGATTTGCGATGCTTTGGATAATTGCCCTGATGACTATAATCCTGATCAAGCAGATTCTAATGGCAATGGTATCGGTGATGCTTGTGATTCAACTTCCAGTACTTCTCTTAATAGTGAAATAAAGGTAGAAATTACTCCTAATCCAACCACTGACTTCCTTTTCATAAAAGTAGATCGAAGTGTAAGATACATTTTGTATTCGAACTTCGGAGAGGTAGCAATGTCAGGCGATTTACAAAGTAATTTGGTAGATCTTTCCGATAAACAATCAGGTGTTTACATCCTAAAGTTAATTGATAATAATGGTAGAGTATTTATTTCTAAAGTAGTTAAATTCTAATTTTCATTTTTATGTTCTTTCAGCAAATAGCTCATCTTCGGATGGGCTATTTGTATATATTTTGCTTTTTGACTCGAGGAATGATTTTATAGGTTTTATAAATTTATAGGATTTTATATTTTAAGTTGTGTCTTTGATTGGTTAAATTATCTTATTTTCGTGAAATTTCTGTATATTATTTTAATCATCATATTATTCAAGAGTAATTTGATTTAAGTTTAAGAATGAAAGAAGAAGACAACATATTTTATGGCAGAAATGCTGTTATTGAAGCCCTCAATTCTAATAAAGAAATAGATGTTATTTATATTCAAAAAGGGGTAACCAGTGATTTTGAACGTGAAATCAAAGCATTAGCCAATCCAAAAAGTATCGCTGTAAAAAAGATCCCTAAAGAGGCTATGGACAGGATGGTTAAAAATAATCACCAAGGAGTAATAGCAGAAGGGGTAATAATTCCATACGCTACATTTGAGTTGGAAGTGAAGAGGGTAGTGGGCAGCCAGAAAAAAGGTCTTTTTGTAATTTTAGATGGTGTAACTGATGTTAGGAATTTTGGTGCAATAGCTAGATCCGCTGAGGTTTTAGGTGTAGATTGCCTTGTAATTCCGGACAGAAATTCAGTGAGAATCACTTCTGATGCTGTGAAAACTTCCTCGGGGGCTCTTAGCAGAATTCCTGTCTGTAAGGTTAATTCAATAGAAGAAGCTCTGATTTTTTTAGGTGAAAATGGTGTATTCGTTTATGCTTCAGATTTAGAGAGTGACCAAGCTTTAGGTGATTGCAACTTTAATGAAAATGTGGCTATAGTGATTGGCTCTGAAGGGAAAGGAATTTCACGGAAAGTTTTGACTTACGCTGACGAAAAGTTTAAGATTCCGCAGGTGGGATATACCAACTCCTTAAATGTTTCCGTTGCAACAGGAATAATATTGTATGAAATTTTCAGACAAAGAAATAGTTAATTAATGATAATTAAAGTTCTTCCTATCATATTGGTTTTAGTATTTAAAACTATATCGATTTTTTCCGTCAATGCTCAAGATGCAAATTCTTCGCTACTCTGGCAAATAACAAAAGAAGGAGTACAAGACACCTCTTACTTATTCGGTACAATTCACATCATACCTGAGTCAGATTTCTTTATTCCTGAGGGATTGGAAAGAACTTTTGCAAAATCAGATGAAATTTATTTTGAAATAGATATTGCCTCCCAAATGAACATGGAAGCGCAAATGGCAATGCTACCAAAATTATTGATGAAAGACGGCGTAACACTAGCCGACTTATACACTGAAGAGGAATATGAAGAGGTTTCCCAATTTTTTGATAAAAAAGGATTGCCACTCTTTCTTTTTCAGGCGATGAAACCTATGTTTGTACAAATGATGGTACAACTTGATCTAGATGCCATGTTAGAAGGGGGAGAAAATGGCATGGTTTCATACGAAATGTACCTGAGTGAAAAAGCGAAAGAAGCTTCAAAGCCGACAGGGGGATTGGAAACCATTGATTTCCAAATTAGCATATTCGATAGTATTCCTTATGAGGCACAAGCGAATATGTTATTGGAAACTGTTCGAGCAGATGCTGAATTGTCAGCCGAAGATGGAGGAATGCAGGAAATATTTGAATTGTACAAAAAACAAGACATCGAAGAGTTGCAAATGATGATGAATGATTCCGATGATCCCGTTACAAAAGAGTTCGGAGACTTATTTCTATTCCAAAGAAACAGAAATTGGATTCCCATTATAGAGGAATTAGTATCCAAAAAATCGATTTTTATAGCAGTCGGAGCAGCTCACTTGCCCGGTGAAGCAGGCGTTATTTCACTTTTACAGCAACGGGGTTACACAGTTGAGCCTTTGCACCAATAATATACTATCATGACTAAAGGAAATGTATTAATTACCGGAGCTGCCGGATTTTTGGGATCACATTTATGTGACAGATTTATCAAAGAAGGATATTTTGTGATAGCAATGGACAATTTATTGACCGGATCCTTGGATAATATCTCTCATCTTTTTCCTCTAAAGGAATTTGAATTCCACCATCATGATGTAACAAAATTTATTCATATAGCTAAGGATTTGGATTATATACTTCATTTTGCATCTCCCGCCAGCCCTATCGATTATCTAAAAATGCCTATTCAGACGCTGAAAGTAGGTTCTTTAGGTACGCATAATTTGTTAGGCTTGGCGAAAGCTAAAAATGCCAGAATCCTGATAGCATCCACTTCAGAAGTCTATGGCGATCCTTTGGTGCACCCGCAGGTCGAATCCTACTGGGGAAATGTTAACCCTGTAGGTCCTAGAGGAGTATATGACGAAGCAAAAAGGTTCATGGAGGCTATTACAATGGCTTACCACACCTTCCATAATGTGGAGACAAGAATTGTCCGCATATTTAATACTTATGGTCCTCGTATGAGAATTGATGATGGCCGCGCACTTCCTGCATTTGTGGGTCAAGCTTTGAGAGGGGAGGACCTTACCATTTTCGGAGACGGATCTCAGACGCGTTCATTCTGTTATGTAGAAGATGAAGTGGAGGGTATTTACAGATTATTGATGAGCGATTATGCTTATCCTGTAAATATCGGGAACCCTGTAGAAATTTCTATCCTCGATTTTGCCAAGGAAATTCAGAGAATCGTAGGGAATCCAAATGCCGGTATAGTTTTCAAAGAGCTACCACAAGACGATCCTAAACAACGGAAACCGGATATTTCATTGGCCAAAAAACTCCTCAACTGGGAGCCTAAGATTGATAGAGCTGAAGGATTGGAGCGGACTTTGAAGTTTTTTATGGATAAGCTTGAAATTGTTGAGTAGGAGCTTTTTTAGCTGCGAGCTACTAGCCGTGAGCCACTAGCTAATTGGATCTGTTGAACGAAATCATTTAAATGCACTGAACGTAATCCAGGAAAAAAAATCACCTAGCAGCTAAAAGCCATCTTCCAAAACTAAAAGCTAGGGGCTCAAAGTCACAGCTCAAAGCTCACAGCTAGAGGCTCACAGCTCAAGGCTCACAGCCCACAATTCCAAGCAAATTACTCCAAATTCCAAGTTCCAAGACCACAACTAAAAACAAAGCTACCCCTCAAATCTCACCCCCTTACCGCTCGCACTCCAGGCAATTCCTTCCCCTCCATATATTCAAGTAATGCTCCCCCGCCCGTTGATACAAAAGATACCTTATCCGACAAATTAGCCTTGTTCACTGCCGCCACGGAATCTCCACCGCCCACCATTGTAAACGCTCCATTAGATGTCGCCTCCGCTAATGCCTGCGCTATAGAGAAAGTTCCATGAGAAAAATTAGATAGTTCAAAAACACCCATAGGACCATTCCAAATAACTGTTTTAGAATTCTTAATCACCTCCGAAAAGGTTTTTATGGCCTCCGGCCCAATATCCAATCCCATCCATCCATCAGGAATATGATTGGATTCTATTATTTTTCGTTCGGCGTCATTGTCGAATGCGTTGGCAACGATCGAATCTTGTGGAATATAGATAAAAACGCCCTTCTCCTTGGCTTTCGCTAGCAATTCTCTCGCCAGATCAAGTTTGTCTTCCTCGCAAATGCTATTTCCTATATCGCCACCCTGCGCTTTGATAAACGTAAACGCCATCCCACCGCCAATGATAATATTGTCCGCCAAATTGAGTAATCGCTCCAAAAGCAGAATTTTATCAGAAACTTTGGCTCCACCTGTAATGGCAGTGACGGGTCGCTCCGGATTATTGAGAACTTTCTCTGCATTTTCAATCTCTTTGTCCATCAGCATTCCAAAAGCTTTATGATGAGCGTCGAAACTCTCAGCAATTACTGCTGTAGAGGCATGCCTTCTATGGGCTGTCCCAAAAGCATCATTGATATAATAGTCTCCCAATTGAGCTAGTTCCTTCGCAAAATTCACATCTCCCGCTTCTTCTCCTTTATTAAATCGGGTGTTTTCCATGAGGATCACTTCGCCATTGGACAGTTGATTGATCTGACGCTCAGCTTCCTCGCCCGTCGTAGCTTCAGAAAAATAAACCTTCTGACCTAATAAATCTTCCAGTGATGAGGTCACATGCTTCAAACTGTATTTGTCCTTATTCACTTCACCTGCATCATTAAGCTTCTTCAAGGGTCTGCCGAGATGAGAAAGAAGAATTACTTTGGCTCCTTGATTGGTCAAATGTTTAATTGTAGGTACGGCACCTTCGATCCTTGTCGTATCAGTTACTTTAAATTCCTCATTGATTGGTACATTAAAATCCACTCTGACGATAACTCTTTGACCTTCAAGATTGCTTAAGTTTTTCATATTTTATTTTTTTGACGATTTTTCTCAGTGATATGGTGAATTACTATATTTATTTGAATTCTTACGGTATAGAACAACCAAATTTATAGAATTGTCGAATACTTTAGAACATATGTTTATTTTTTTAAGTAAACTAAATTTTTAAAATATAAGGAAATTTAGATAATTTAGAAATTATAATTCTTTCTTTCATTATTAAGTTTAGATATAATAGAACAAAACATAAATAAAATAACCCATATTATTTCGAACATTGAGTATATTTCATAGAATAATGCAATATAATTCCCGATATACCAAATAAATAATTCAGGAGGTTATGTAAATTCTAAAATATGTTATAAATTGCATATTGATTTTAAACTGATAAGTTCTTTATTCAAAACAAATAAAATAGTTTTTAGAATATCGGGGGGAATTCTCCAAACAGTGGGCTGCTGATCAGCCTAAAAAATCAAATTTTATATGAAAAACATTTTACGCATTCAAAAAAGTGCTCCACTTTCAAAAAAGTGCTCCACTTTCAAAAAATAAAATTACTTGTAATTTTATTTTTTTTGATTGTGGGTACATCTCAGACTTATTCTCAAGTAGTAATGGGAACAGTTTTTGACTATTGTACCGGAGAACGAGTTCCGGATCATCAAATCACTGTATTTGGGTCTGATGGATCTTATTTATGGACTACAACATCAAATTCCAATGGCGATTATTCTGTTTATCGGTATACATCTGCTTTGCCGCAATTTTTTACTATAAGAGGAGGGCTGGGACAGTTTTATAAAATAGACATGACCATTGGTACTGTTCAAAATCAGAATTTTTATGTTCTGCCAACAATATCATCTAATGTTCATCTATCTACTTGTGGTATTTATAATTCTCCAAATCAAACCTGTAATGATCCTGAATATCTTTATATGCAAACAAAAATTCTATCTAATAATCCTAATAATCCAACTCCTTTAGGTTGTGGCTTTGAACGTGATTGGAGAGTTATTCTTTTTCTTAATGGACCAGATGGATCACATCAATATACTGGCTATTCCCGAAAAGTTCAATTATTTGGAGGTGTGAATTTTACAGATTTGATTTATGACTCAAATTGGGGATGTGGGACTCCAAGACCAGAAGTAAATTGCGTACCCTATTCGTTGGAAGATTTTGTTTGGATACAAGATGTCCTAGACGGATTAGACCAAGGTGTTTATAAAATACGAACCCTTAGGTCATGTTGTCAATATTATTCTATTTCAACGCATGCAGATGGATATATTTCTTGGACACCCGACTTAATTCCGCCAAATGTCGATTTTGCTTTTACAGGCACTACAACTGTAGAGAACGCAAATAATGATTTAGATATAAATGGTCAGTTAGATGAATGTTATCCTGAATTGCCGGGAGCTCTCCTTGGTGGTATTAGTGGTGGGATTGTATTTAATGGTCTGCCCTCAAATAATGCTATATCCTCTAGTTCAATAGAAATTAGAGAGGTGGATTGTATTTTAGGGGAACTTGGTCCTGTTATTTATTCTAATACATGGTCTAATCCTTCCGGAACTATGCCCAATCCATTTAGTTTTGCTGAAGTAAGAGAAGGAAATGTTCCTACAGGGAATCCCTATTTTTTAAACAGTACCAATGTTGCCGGGAAGTGTTTTAGTCTCACTTTTACAGCAACCAATCCGTGTAACACTGGAACACTTACTCAGTATTTTACAGTTCCAAATAATTTGATCCTATGGAAGGAGAGCAATGAAAACGGTTTTTCTGAAAATTCAGCTATGGAGGCTAAAGTATATCCTACCATATTCAATGACAAATTAAATGTATTTTTGTCAGAAAAAAGCTCCGGAGAATGGACCTTTAGACTTATCAATATGCAAGGGAAAGAAATGAACCGCATTAAACTATCAAACCCAGAAATGGAAATTCCAATAAGTACTACCAATATTCCTATTGGCGTGTATATTTGGAGTTTAGAGCATAAGGACTTAAAATATTCAGGTAAGGTGATGAAGGGATTTTAATATTTTCTATGGGTGGCTGATGTTTGTCAGCCACCTTTCTTTACACATTATGAAAATCAAGATGTCAATATTTAATATATTAAGGTTTGTAATTGTGATAGTTCTTTTTCCTTCTGTATTGTTTTCTCAGGAAAATTTGATTCGAAATCCAGGTTTTGAATTATACGATAACTGTCCTACAGCCCCATCGAATTTTGAAGGTTATGTTGAAGATTGGCGTAGTTTTCATTATCAACCAAGTTACAATCATGAATGCGATTATAGTGAACCCTGGGGAGTGCTTCCGTATCAAGGTCAAGGCTTAACTTCAATAGTTTTATTTACCAATAGATTTAATGTCCATTGGAGGTATCTTCATACGCAGTTAAAAAGGACTCTAAAACCTCAGGTCTTATATTATTTAGAATTTCAACATCACAATAAAAAAGAAGGATATCAAATCAAAAAATACCAAGCTTATTTCTCCCATCAGTGGCATACCATTCCCTATCCTGATGATAAACTTTATATAGAACTCAATCCACATTTTGAGACTTCGCAAGAGGATTGGGCGCCATTCGATAAGTGGGTTCGGCGATCGGGTTGCTTTCAAGTGAATCAAGCTTATGAGTATATGATGTTCGGTAATTTTATGGGAGCGGCAACGGATACCTTTACCAATAGGATAGATGCACTCCAAGCCTACACGCAGCTTGATAATTTTGCTTTATTCGAAGTTGAAGAACTTAATCATGAAAACATATCACTTTGTCCCTCAGAGGAATACGAACTACCATACTATAATTTGACAGGGATGTATTATTTATTGAATGGAGATACACTTGGTAAAAATCTGCCTTTACTTTCTCCGGGATCTTATGAGATTGAGCAGCATCTTGATGGTTGTGGATGGTTTAATAGTTTTTCAATGATTGTCATTGAATGTGGAGCTGAATGTATGGAGATACCGGATGACATAACGATATGTGCGTTTGAAAGCTTAGATTTGAATAAAGAGTATGATTACCAAATTAATAATGAATTAATAGACAGTAATTGGAATTTTAAGCCCGGATTGTATCAGTTAGAGGTGTCTAATGAAATATGTGGTGTGTTTTCTGAAATAACTTTGGAAGTTCTACCCTGTACGGAATGTATAGAATTTGAAAGGTTGAATTCTATCATTTGTATCGGTGATGAGATTGAATTGAAATCCTATGATAAGTTACAAGATTTGACAATATGCGCTAATGGTGAAATTATTGGGCCCGGACTATTTCAAAGAAATGACGCCGGTACTTATCAAATTGTATATAAGTCGGAAATATGTGATCTTGAATTGATTCAAAATATTGTTGTGGAGGAGTGTGAGGCATGTAATGTTTATATCCCCAATGCTTTTACTCCAAATGGAGATGGATTGAATGACTTTTTTCAAGTTTTTACTGCCTGTGCATGGCTTGACTATCATTTACTGATTTACGACAGATGGGGTTCTTTAATTTTTGAAAGTAAAGATCCAATGAGGAATTGGGATGGAAATTATTTAGGTGAAGAACTCCCTCAGAGTGTATTTGTCTATTTATTTAAGGGGAAAATGCGAGACGGGATCTCTGAAAAAGTAATTAACAAGACAGGTGATGTGACTATATTGAAATGATAATTTAGTAGGTTACTAGAGACACAACATCAAAAAAGCCCATTCAATATCTGAACAGGCTTTCTATAAATATTAATTCTTATTTTTACAATCTGGCGGTGAGTTGCGCCAATCTAGCAGAATAACCCGCTTCATTGTCATACCAGCTCACTACTCTTACAAACTTGCCATCTACCGATGTCAAAGGTGCGTCGAAAACTGATGAGTGGGTGTCTCCTACGATATCAGAAGAAACTATCTCATCAACATTGTATTTCAATATGCCTTTCATAGGTCCGTCAGCTGCAGCTTTCATCACTCTATTCACTTCATCAACAGTAGTTTCTTTCTCTACCAAAACTGTCAGATCCACTAAAGATCCTGTAATAGTCGGAACTCTCATTGCCACAGCCATGATCTTATTTCCGATCTTCGGATATACCAACTTCACTGCCTTCGCTGCTCCTGTGCTGGTAGGTACGATGTTCTGAGCGGCTGCACGAGCTCTTCTCAAATCACTATGGGGTGCATCCTGAAGATTCTGATCGGATGTATAAGCATGAATCGTAGACATTGATCCTTGTAAAATACCGAAATTCTCATCCAATATTTTAACCACAGGTGCCAAACAATTCGTAGTACATGATGCATTCGAAAATACTGTTTGATTTGCATCCAACTGGTCATCATTCACACCGATAACGATAGTCTGAAGATCATCACCCTTGCCCGGCGCAGAAATCAACACTTTCTTAGCTCCCGCCTGCAAATGCATGCCCGCTTTGTCTTTAGAAGTGAAAATTCCGGTGCATTCTACCACAGTATGAACTCCCAAATCACTCCAAGGCAGACTTTTTGGATCTCTCTCAGAATAGGAATTAATTCTCTTACCGTTGATAGTAATACTGTTCTCATCTGACGAAACTTCTCCCTTAAATGGTCCGTGAGCAGTATCATACTTGAACAGGTGTGCCAGTGTAGCATTGTCCGTCAAGTCGTTGATAGCAACTACTTCTACAGAATTGTCATTTAATAGGTTTCTCAATGTCAGACGTCCAATACGTCCGAATCCGTTAATGGCGATTTTTTTAGTCATTTTGAATAAATTTGGTTTAGGTTGTAACAGCTTTCATAGGGATAAGTTATCCCAAAAAGCTAAAATCCCTGCAAAGTTGTTGATTTTCTTTGAATTCTACAGGCAGAAAAAAATATTCTCTAAAAAAAATAGACTTACCTTTTGAATAAATAAAAAACATTCTATATTTGCATCGCTTTACAAGAAAGCAGTTGATTTTTTGAGAAAATTAATAATAGTAGCCGGCTCATTCGTCTAGTGGTTAGGACGCAAGGTTTTCATCCTTGAAACAGGGGTTCGATTCCCCTATGAGCTACTCTCCAAGCAGGAAAAGTGACAGTGTTCGCTTTTCCTGTTTTTGTTTTGGTGAATTTGCTGATTAAAAGATTAGGGTTACCCATTCCTAATTCATTTAAGAGATTCCTACCTCCCAAATGTTAACAAACCTAATCGATTTCCTTTTCCAAAATAGTTTAATATTATTAGCCTAAGTGTTCGCTTGAATGAATTCTAGATGATTTCTAAAATATGATTGATAATTCAATCAATTATATTATATTTGTATAGAATGTCAATCATTAATTCTTCATGAATAAGAAAAAACAAGTCATTTTTCCAAAATATAATCTAATGCTTGGTCAAATGGGTGAAAATATAAAGTTGGCGCGAAAGCGCAGAAAACTTACGACAATTCAAGTCTCTGAAAGGGCAGGAATAGCGCGATCAACTTTATATTTGATTGAAAAGGGTAATCCAAGCGTTGCTTTTGGAGCATACTTTAATGTGCTAAGAGTACTGTGTTTGCAAGCGGATATTTTAAAGTTAGCTGCCGATGATGAATTAGGGAGAAGACTTCAGGATTTAGAATTATTATAACGAGGATAGGTTAAAATTTAACTCCTAATTTATTGCTTGGCATAAAAGATATTTATTGTAACTTTAATATTATTGAATTTTATATAAACTACACTCTTTTTATAATTTTGGAATAGTTACCAAAATTTGGTAACTTTGTAAAAAGTATTACAAATGAAAAATACCTCAATATCATTAGGAACCTATTTTGATCAATTTGTCCAAACACAGGTTTCGGCTGGCAGATATAAGAATGTAAGTGAAGTAATTCGAGCAGGACTTCGACTTTTAGAAAATGAAGAGAGTAAAGTTAACGCTTTGAAAAATGCCATTCAAGAAGGAATAGATAGTGGCATAGCTCACGATTTTGATCCGGTTAAAAATCTTGAAGAATTAAAAGCAAGAAGGGCAAAGAATGGCTGATTTTAAACTTACGAATAAAGCAGTTAAAGATTTAAACGTTATATGGGATTACACAGCTAAACATTGGTCTGAAGAACAGGCAGACATTTATTATAGTTTGCTTATAAACAGTTTTCAAGATATAGCAAATAACCCGGAATTAGGGAAAAATTATATTGGAATTAGAAATGAATTGTTCGGGCTTAAATCTAATCGACACATAATCTTTTATAGAAAATTGATTAATGAACCTATAGAGATAACCAGAATTTTGCATGAACGAATGGATTTAATAAATAGAATAAAGGAATAATAAATAGCTAATTTTGAGACTATAGGAATTTTAGTAATCCTATATTTATAAAATAAGTTAGTGTAATGATTAGGTATTAAATTATTAAATACACCAAGCCTAAAAACCATATTATGAGATTTTTCATCGCTTTTATTTTATTAATATGTTGCGCTGGCTTTTTAAGCAGTCAAAATCTGACAGAAAATCTCACATACATCTCAGGCGAGGCCAACTTTGATTTGTCTTCAGTTTCAGCTCAAAGAAGTCAAATAGCTGATGCCAACCCAAATTTATTGGGAATATCAGCAACGATAAATATAAATTCTGAGGAAAATGGGGCTTTATATAGAGACCGATCAACTGATCGGGTTCACTATTTGCTTCATTTTACAAAACATCAAAATGGCCTAGGCGTAATAATAGAGGATGCACAAATTCCGGATGGATCAGATATACGTCTTGTGGGAGAGGATGATGGATTTGCCTATAATTATAAAGTTTCACAGATTAAGAATGGTCGGTTATTTCTGGCTCCTGCCTATGGTGATGTGGTTAGTCTTCAAATTATATTGCCGATGGGGGAGGAAGAATTTTCTTTTTCAATCAATAAGATATACTTGATGGAAAAAGGGGCGGAGGATGATGACTCCAGGGCAATAGGTTTTGGTGAGAGTTTTGTGTGCCATGAGAATATTAACTGTCCCGAAGGGGAGAACTATCAGAAATACAAGCGGGGAGTTTGTAAAATATTGATGCCTCTAGAGGAAGGTTTGGCATTCTGTTCCGGGTCACTGATCAATAATACCGGTGACGAGTTAATTCCTTATGTGCTCACCGGATTTCATTGTGACAATGGCTATACACCATTTTATGATATGTACCAGTTTCATTTTAATTATGAATCAACAACATGTGCCAATCCAACGCAGGAGCCCGGCTATGATATGGTGATGGGAGCAGAGCCGATAGCCAATTATGGGGATTCAGATATGCGACTTTTCCGAATCACCGGGAATATTCCTTCGGACTACAATTTATATTTGAATGGCTGGACACGCGATACGAATTACATACATTCTGCGCTGATTCACCATCCCTTTGGAGATATTAAGAAGATATCCATTGATGACGATCCACCGACGATCCATCCTGTCCAGATCAATTGGTCGGGGCGGCCACCATCACCTCCTTATTCGCATTTGCATATGACTTTTGATTTGGGGGCACAGCAGCCCGGCTCATCAGGGGCGTCGCTTTTCAATGAAGAGGGTTTTATTGTTGGGCAATTGCATGGAGGCTTGGCGAATTGTGGTGTCAATCGGCGCGGCTATGTGGGCAGGCTTTCTGTTTCATGGGATTTTGGAGATGAACCGGTAGCTCGCTTGAAGGATTGGCTGGATCCGGAGGGAACGGATGTGATGAGCTTGGAGGGGCGGGAATTTTCAACTAATCGATCAGTGAGGGTTCTTGTACGGGATGTTCATGGGCAGCACATTCATGGAGTGCGAGTGGTGGAGGGTATACCTCCGACATTAGCTGTAGAAGAGGATGAGGCCTACAGTTTTGAAGCAGAGAATGGCGCATCTTTACAGATTAGACTTAGCAAAAGTTCCGGCAATTTTAACGGAATAACTGTAGTAGATCTGGTTTTACAGCGGCTACATATTTTAGGAAAGATTGAGAGTGATGAAGCTAGTTTTCGCGCTGCCGATGTCAATAATGACGGTGTTCTCACTATGGAAGATTTGAGGGAATTGCGCAATTTGCTATTAGATAAGGATCACACTTTCCCGGGTGGTCCATCCTGGATTTTCTTACCGAATTTGATTAATATTCCTGATTTGAGCGAGGATGAGGAGGTGGAAGTTTTAGGGATCAAATTAGGCGATATGAATTTCTCTGCGGATCCGACATTTTAGTTGTTGGAGGGTGGGGCGTGCCCGGTTATAAAGGATTAGTTCAATATAACAGTAAGAAAATCATTGATTTATATTCTTTGTAAGATGGATAATATCTAGAAAAATTAAAGATGAATACCTCTGATAAGAAAATTTCAAAGACAAGGCTTTCGAAGTATTTGAATCCAAGGATTTTATAGAAAATAAATGACTGATTCAAATACGAGAGTAACGCAGTATTTGGGATTTTCTTACAGAGGTTTAATTACCGG
Organism: uncultured Saprospiraceae bacterium; assembly: GCA_937894165.1. Lineage (GTDB taxonomy): Bacteria > Bacteroidota > Bacteroidia > Chitinophagales > Saprospiraceae > CALCSX01. The sequence goes on from CALCSX010000118.1 coordinate 13,625, forward strand.
TCGTGCCCTTGCATTGGTACCGTCGCTGCCTATCGTTGCGACCGGCTCTTGGGGAGCCGCATTCCAGGCCACTCACGCGGGGGAAGTTGTGCAAAATACTTTGTAGTTGATTACAAATTAAATTGTGATAATCTTTATAATTACGAACATATATTTGAATAATATCACTACATCTAAAAGTATATTTAAAATTATTTGAAATAGTACCTATATTTTTTAATTTTACACAACATAGAGTAAAAAATAATGAAATGAAAAAATCGACAATCTCCCTTTTGGTATTTTATATTTTAACGACCATTTGTGGATCTGTTCTTAAAATTATTGGATATGCGACTGTAGGTGATGTAGTATTCATGGTCTCGTTGGTTTCTCTTGTAGTTCTTATCGGAGATCTATTCTTTAATTTGAGAAAGAAGGCTGTATAAAATACAATTTAGTCAGCATTTTTTATTGAAACAATTAATCTTGTTGTGATTTAAATTATAATATCTTACCGCGGATATATAATTCTTTACATGTTGGCTTTTTACAGATTCAAATGCAAGAATTGTATATCATAAATTTATTTAAATTTCTTTGAAATATTTCCCAATTTTTACAGAAACAAATAAAATATTGACCTGTGGGAATATCTTTAAAATTTTCAATATTTTAGTTTTTCGGTAGATTATATTTTGACATATTTTCACCCTAGACATGGAATTTTTCAAAAATATTTCAAAGTTGTAAATCAAAAGTCTTTCTTCATTGAAATCCTATTTATTAAATAAATAGGTAAGATTGACCAAAGTATAAGTGCAAGCAATGATAGGGAGAAACCAACTGCACTCCCGAAGAATTTATTAAAAACTGCCCCTGTATATCCCAATAATGCTGAAATATCTAGTTTTAGCAGAATCAAAACGCGCGATAAATCCACAGGGTTCAACATGGTTGCAACCAAGGAAAATTTATCTACCGGGTAATCTTCAAAATAAAGAAGCGACATCAAAAATAAACCGTCATATATAACAGCCATAAACAGCCAAAGCAGGATAGCGTAGCCAAAACCCTTGATTCTATTTTCGTTTGAAAGGGCGATTACGAAAGCCAGCGCGGTAAAAATAAAGGTGAGAAACGCGCCAGTGATAAGCAAAAGTGAAAAATCCCAAATGGCGCTGCTATTGAAAATTCCATAAAATACAAAGGGCACGCCCAAACCAATGACCAAACTCATGGCCAACGATGTTGCAACCCCGAAATATTGCCCCAAAAATATGGAACTTCGTTTAACGGGCTGCGCCAACAGCAGTTCGGTAAACTCGCGGGAGTTGTAATAATACATCACCCCAAAAATGGTCCCGATGAGCGGCACCAAAATAATGATGACGTTCATAAGCGTTATTACCGCTTTTGAAAGGTCGTTGTTCAGGAATAGCAGCACAATGCCCAGCAATAAATAGAATAGAAAATAAACGTAGCTCCAGCGGCTGCGCACTAAATCGTAAAAGCTGTATTTTAATATTTTAAGCATAGGTTGTTGTTTTGGGTTCGGTGATGACCGCGATGGCATGTTCTACATTGTCCTGGCCGGTCATGGATTTCAATTCATCGATCGTTCCCTGAAAATAAATCACCCCTTCGAGGAGGTAAATAATGACTTCGGCCACGTCTTCAACAAAACTCATAATATGCGAGGTGACGAGAATGGTTTTCCCCTGGTCGCGTTGTTCCCGCAATAAGTTCTTCAATTTGATCATTGAACCGGGATCGAGACCCGTGGTAGGTTCATCCAAAATGAGGATCGGACTGTCAAACATCAGGGCAAGCACAATATTTACCTTCTGGCGGGTACCTCCCGACAAATTGGCCATCTTTTTATTGAGAAAGGGTTGCAGCCCTAATAATTCGATCAGTTTCCCCTCTTCGGTGGGTTCCCCTCTGAGGTCTTTGATCATATTGAGCAGTTCCTGAAGCCGAAGATTTCCTGGAAATTGTGAAATCTGTGGCATGTACGTGATCGATTTGCGGTATTTCCAACTCTGATTCACGGGGATTCCTGCCACTCCGATTTGTCCGTGGTCGGGTAGGGTCATCCCGAGAATACATTTGATGAGGGTGGTCTTCCCCGATCCATTGGGCCCCAGAATGGCATAAATTCCGCCTTCGGGGACATTGAGGTCGAGTTTTTTCAACACCTCATTTTTTCCATAGCTTTTTTCCAGCTGTTGAACGCGTATCATAATACTTTTTTCATGAGTGGTGAAGGATCAGTCAGATTATCGGGGGTGAATGACGGCGATACTTTTTCGGAAAAATCAATGATGTCCATGAATAAACTCCTCAAAAGAATGATGCTTTCCGGAATCCGGTTTGCGATATAGGAAAAAAGATTCACCGGTCTGTACGGAACATCACCGATGCCGTCATTGTCCAGGTCATATCCGGTGTATCGACTCCAGTAGTTGAACTCGAACACATTATCATGAATCTGGCTGTTATAGGACAGGTCAAAGGAGTTGTGTAAAAAATTGTTGTACGAGAAAGTATTGGTATAAATCGCTCCCCGGATTTTCAGTCCCCAGCCGTTTTCTATAAAATGGTTACGGGTGTAATTAATCCGGTTGGACCCCTCCACCTGAATACCCGTTGTGT
>CALCSX010000119.1 GCA_937894165.1 uncultured Saprospiraceae bacterium
CTCCTCCTTTGAATTCCCAGAGCCACTCCACCGGTGCTCGCTTCGAAGAGTCTCGATAGGTGATGTACTCTCCGGCACATATGAGGCGGCGGTCGGAGTCGTAGATAGCTTCTGGGGGGCAGTAGATGAGGCGGAAACCTTTGTAACCTGTTCCACCAACTTGTTCTCTCATATTAACGGTGTCGTAATATTTCTGCAAAATTTGGATAGTGTCTACATTTTTAAATTCAGGAAAACAGACATAAGGGTTTTTAACACTTGTCCGCTCAGGCACACCATTTTTAAAATACCATGAAATTGAGTTTGGGTCTAAAATCCATGTTGACGGTAAATTTTTTGGAGACAAATAAACAAATTGTGCACAATCTCCTATGCAAAATTCATAAATATCAAGTAAATCTCTAAAATTTAAAGTGTCTCCATTCTCGGTAATTATTCCAATTGATTGCGAAGAAACGGTTACAGAACTTGTAGATGCAACAAAAAGAATAATATAAACTGATCTCCTACCGAGATAGGAGATCAGTTGTTTTATAAAATGAAAAACCAAAAGCATTATCTTATTTTTACTACTTTCTTCACTTCTGATTGTCCCCTCTCATTGGTTAATCGAAGAATATATCGACCTGAAGACAAGGATTGCAAATTCAAAACGTTACTTTCCATATACCCAGCCTTTAAAGAAACTCCTTGCATGTTTATTATTTCATAGAAGCTTCCTTCTTCTGCACCATTTATCTGAAGGACTTCAGTGAAAGGGTTAGGGAATACTTCAATGGAGTTTGTTTGATCATCTATATCAATAGTCCTTTTATATCCAAAGCTTTGGTCTACTCTAAAATAAGACCATTCCTCAGTGGAGCCGCAACCATTGACTAACCTTAAGACAACTTTATAATATAAATGTGGGGTATTAACTGCATAATAAAAATAATTATTAGCAAAAAATGAAGGGAAATTCGAACCGTAAACCCAACCTACATAGGTATTACTAGGTATCTCAATTTCACGAAGAGAAATCGTATAATCAAAATTGTATTGAACAATGCCATTGGGGAAAGTCTTCTCATAGTCTTCCACCATTGTCTCAATATGATCACCATCCTCATCTACTAAATAAATATCTATAAAAGCATTATCAACAATTCCTGTTGAAAAGCGAAACTTGATTTGCTCTTCCCCTAAGAAACCTAATATGGGTGCATTGGTTAAATCAGGCGTCTGATAGGCAGAAACTAATGCACTATTATAAGGTGGGTCTTCAGCTGTCTTCAATGTAAATTGAGAAGTAATCACCGGTTCACCGGTAAACGCAACGCATTTCTCTAATACCATAGTATCTCCTTCACACATTCTAGTATTGGTCAATTCAAATCGGAGAATATACCGCTTCCCAAGATTAGCCTCATCTATAAAAGGGTTTTGCCATAGAAAATTTGTATCAGTTAAATTACCAACAAACAATGAATCTGCATATCTTATTCCTCCTGAAGTTCCGACAGGGATTTGCAAGACTCTTGGATTGCTCAATACCTCCTGTTCAAAGATTAGGACTGTATCATTACAACTCGTCACTTCTGCCCATGAAGTTCTCAATTCTGTAAAATCTTCGAAAATGATACTTGCTTTAAGGTCGAACATAATGTTGTTCTCCTCATAGCAAGAATAAACATTTCCAACCTCAGAAATTTGATCATTGATGATAACATTGTCAACTATGTAAGGATTACTCATCTGATTAGAAATCATCTCAACTCTCCCAACTGGAGCATCCGGATCACCCTCAACTGCATTGTATTGCATATTTAGACCAAAATATGTATAATAAACTTTATACTCTGTCCAATAATACACAGTATAAATTCCTTCAGTTACATAATGATATACAAGTATTTCTGCAGGTGTCATCATGTCTGTGAAATACAATTTTGCACATTTTATCTGAGGAGCACAGTTATTAATTGGGATGTTCAACTCATCAAATTCAAATGAATCACTGTAAATTACATTTTCATCTTGATCAACTAATCGAATGTGATTCTTTCCTTCAAACCTTAAATTTGTAATATAATTCGGATTAATATCTCCATTTACATGCCAGAATTGAGATATACCCCCAATCCATTGTGTAAATAATTTTCCTACCCCACATGAATCCGAAGCTACAACTTTTATGGGATCTGGAAGTGCTTTTGCTGAACTCGGCAATAAATAAAAACATAATCCGATCATAAAAATCTTGCTGAATCGAGCGAATAAGCCTTTAAAACGCTGTGTGTGTGTGTGTGTGTGTGTAACACTAAATTAGATTGCATAAATGTATAATTAAAATGGTTAAAAAATCTACCCACGATTAAAAATATCTCGTTAATACAATCACCACTTTTTTCAGCATGACATTTAAAATCCCCCTTGAAATCTCAAAACAGATGTACTCCATTTTTTCTTTCGAAACTAAATTAAAACATCTACACGACACTTGCAAGCTTTTTGA
>CALCSX010000120.1 GCA_937894165.1 uncultured Saprospiraceae bacterium
TGCCCATTCTCATATTTTCCTTTTCCAGCTGATTTTTTTGCTGACTTGCGATATTGATTTTGTCGATAACAATCGGAATCACACCCAAGACTCTGGAAATCATGTTTGATTCAAAATATACTGCGAGGAAAGCAATGATTAGAAATATGAACCAAATATTTGCATAGAGTGTAGAGGAATAAGGCCTTAAATTCTCTGTCTCTAATTGTTCTTTGCGTGAAAGTGCCTCCGGATCACCGGTTTCAAGAGCAGATTTATATTCACTAATTTCTTCTGTACTTAAAAAGTGGTATTCGAAAGTAGGTCCGACATTTTGATACGCCAAATAAAGACTTATTACGCTTATTATAAACCAAATAATAGCAGTTCTGCGACCGAGCACGATACCGGTAATAAAAAGTAAAATTACCGAAAATCCGTAATCCAAAAGCATACTAACAGCGATGTTTGGATTTGTGTGAACTATCAGGATGGCTAAAATCATCGCACTAACAATAGAAAACCAAGCTGTGAGTTTATCTTTTCTTATAGAAGGCTGGGTTTTTTCAAAAAGTACTCTTAAATTATATATGAGAGAAGTGGTATTAATCAAAATGAGAATAGGGTAGAAAACCATATCTCGCGCGGGATCCGGAAGGCTACCAAAATTTATAAGCTGAATGGAAAGATGAAGTAAAAGCGAAGAAATAAAAACAGCATTAACTGCGATAAGGATTTTTCGTTTAGTGTCTCTGCCTGGAGCAGCAAGCATGCCACTAGCCTCCTTCAGAACATCTAATTTGGGTCCTTGGTTATTCTTCACTTTTCACTTTTTTATAAATTTTAGTTTGGATTTCTATCGATATTAAATCATTATTATTTAAGTAATAAGATTCTGCTTCACCATATTGATCTTTAATTTCATCTCTTTGACCCATAAAGGAGAACATTGCCCACATAGTCCATTTTCCTAGACTTAATGTGTTGCCTTCTAGCAAGGGCTTATTGTCATTACCTGTATTTGTAGCGACGATGGTATGTTCTTCAAGTAAAGTAAATCCTGCCTGCTCTGTCAAATAATTCATTTCAAGCATGATTCTTCGGTTGCCCTCATAGATTTCTCTGTGCTTTTCAACCATATCGTTAATTATATCGGGTCCTTTAAAGGTGGTATCATTAACGTCAGTGATATAAAGAATGCCTTCATCTTTAAGAATTCTATGAATTTCTCTTAATGCCAGGTAAGGATTTAACAAGTGAATAAATAAGAAACTTCCATTAATCAGGTCATACGAACCTTCTTTCAGCCCGGTCTCATAAATGGAAGTATTCAACCATTTAAGTTTAGGATGGGAAAAGCTGGCATAAGTTATTAATTCATCGGATATATCGATACCGGTAAATACTCGGCCTTTGCTAACCTCCATTTTGCTTAAATTAGCAATATAAACCCCCGGCCCACAACCTGCATCCATAATATTCTTAAGATCCTGCCGCGTTTGAAGAATTTGTTCCCAAATATTTTGTTGCGTCAGGAAGAGCATTCTAGCCTGTGCAGAAAGTCGAGGCAATTCATCATGGAGTGATAGTGGTTGTAAATATCTATTTGTTGCGTCAGGTTCAAGTTGATATAAATCTTTTAGTGAAGGTGAGTTCAAAATATGGTGAGCAAGGTCGGGTAGATGCATGTTTTGTTTCTCTGCAAATAACAAGCTCGCATTTCGCATAGTTAGAGAAAGATTTTTCAATCTCCCAACATCGTTCATCACTAATACCACTGAAGGTTCACCATCTATATCCAGTTCATAAGAGATATTGAAACCATACATGGATAAATACATATCTTTCAGTTCCCTATGAGAACCTATTAATACGGCAAACATTGTATCAGGCTGAAATAATTCGAAAAGACTTTTCATGGCGTGAGCCACCATAAAGGATCCTAACTTTTTTGATCTGTATTCCGGTAATTCCGCTCGTCTTGAATACTGAATAACATATGGTCTTTCACTTTTAATTCTTGCTTTTGCAAGGTAAGGATCATTTGAATGATATATAAAAAGACTAATAATCGATACTAAATTCTCATTATCAAAAAGTCCCAAATGTAGACCTTTAGGGTCTTCAGATGAATCAATCATAAATTCTTTCAGAGATTGTTCATCTACAAATACGCGTTTTCGTAAATTCCTGATAATTTCTTTATGGCTATTAAAATCAAGCCATTGTAACGAGAAATTAGGCTGTCCTGTCATCTGATATTAATTACAACAACTCAAAAAAAACATAATGTGTATCATTTATTTCAATTTGATGTATAAAACTTTATTAATGTAAGCATTTTACCAATTCCAAAATTTTCTACAACAGCCTAAAATGCAAAGATACAATTTTTGAACTTTTTTTATAATTCTAAAAAGTTGCGGATCTTTCAAATACTCTTTAAAAGTTTTTTTATTCTAAAATTCCCACCTTCCGAAAAACAAAAATAAATTTATTTTCTTACTCAATAATAATAATCGCAATGTACTAATACTTCTACAAAATTTTATATTTTAAAAGGTAATTTCCTTTTAATTACAAGACTTTTATTCAAAGAATATTTATTATCACGCTTATTTTATTCTGTTGTATTACAATTATTGTTCCTAATTTATCAAGGAGTGCGATTTTTTCAAATTTACACTAAGAGCCAATAATTTCAAAAAACAATCAATTAAAGCCTTATCATTTATATTCAGCTCACCACTGAAATAAATACAATATGATTATATATTTGTAGGAAAGTCGAGATTAGAAATAATGAAGAAAAAGGAAAAGAAGTCATTTTCAGCAAATAAAAAATTCATCGACATCAGAGAGGTGATAAGGAAAAAAAACCCGAAGCTTATCAGATGGATGCCCGGCTTTCTTCTTCGATATGTTAAGCGGATTCTGCATGAGGATGATTCCAATGAATTTATGCGAAAGTATGGCCATTTGTATGGTTTAGATTTCGTCAATATGATGATTGAAGATTTTGGAGTAAAAGTAAAGATTAATGGAGCCGAAAATATTCCATTAAAAAAATCTGTCATTTTCGTTTCCAATCATCCCTTAGGAGGCTTTGATGGGATTGCATTGATGTTTGCGATTGGGCAATATAGAAAAGATATTCAATTTTTGGTAAATGATATATTATTGAATATCAAAAATTTAGAAGAATTATTTGTACCAATTAATAAACATGGAGCTCAAGGTCGCGAAGCATTAAAAAGGATCGAGGCAACTTATGCCGGAGATTATGCCATCTTGCAATTTCCTGCGGGATTAGTGTCCAGAAAGTGTTCTGATGGGAAGGTTAGTGACTTGGAATGGAAAAAAAGTTTTGTTTCAAAAGCAAAAAAATATCAAAAAGACGTTATTCCTGTATTCATAGGGGGAAGAAATTCTAATTTTTTCTATAACTTGGCAAGGCTTAGGGAAAGGTTGGGTGTAAAAGCCAATTTAGAAATGTTTTATTTGGCCGATGAAATGTTTTCTCAGAAGGGAAAAGAGATAGAGATTACCTTCGGAGAGGAAATAAGTCATCACATCTTTGACGATTCTAAAACCGAAAACCAATGGGCAGAGTTGGTGAAGCAAAAAGTATACGGACTTAATCCGGGTAAGAATTAACGAATGAAAGAAATTATAGAAGCTGTTGATAAAAATTTAATAATAAATGAATTAACGCCGGAACGATTTCTCCGCCATACTAATAATGGAGGCAATCAAATTTATGTTGTGAATTATCACAATTCCCCCAATACTGTAAGAGAAATTGGTCGGTTGCGTGAAATATCATTTAGAGCTGCGGGTGGTGGTACAGGAATGGAAATAGATTTGGATTATCATGACACTTGTGAGAAATGCTATGATCAGTTAATAGCCTGGAGTCCTGAAAATGAGGAAATTATTGCAGCTTACAGACTTATTCGTTGCGATGAAGCCGGAAAGAGTGAGGAGGGCAATTTTGATTTGTCTACAATCCACCTATTCAAATTCTCCATCAATTTTATAAATAATTACCTCCCATATACTATTGAGTTGGGTAGATCATTTGTGCAACCCAAATATCAACCAATTAATAATAATAGGAAGGGAATCTTTTCTCTTGACAATTTGTGGGACGGTCTGGGGGGAGTGGTTTATCAAAATAAAGATATAAAATACCTCTTTGGGAAGGTAACCATGTATACGCACTATAATGTTGAAGGCAGGGATTTACTACTAAGTTTTATGCATTATTATTTTCCTGATCGGGAAGGATTAGTTTTGCCACATCAGCCCATAGTTTTGGAACATGATATGAGCAAAATGCAGGAGTTGTTTTACGATTTGGATTACAAAGAAGGTCATAAATTATTAAGTGCGCGATTGAGAGAACTGGGGGAGCATGTGCCACCATTAATTAATACTTATATGAACTTGTCGTCTACCATGAAAACATTTGGAACTGCTATCAATGACGAATTTGGTCAGGTTGAAGAAACCGGTATTTTGATAACTATTGATGATATATTTGAGGCAAAGAAGAAGAGGTATATTGAGTCTTATACTAAGTGTAGTAAGTATGATGAGCCTTGCGAGGATTGAAATTTCAATAAAAATTACTAAGAGACCATTAATTTAAAATAAATAACCTTTCCTATAAAATTTAAGAGGTCTAATCTCGATTGAGAATAGACCTCTTAAAATTAATTCAAAATAATTCTTTATTTCTGAACTGTAAATGTCTTTGAAATAACACCCGCCTTCGAATCGGTGATCGTAAGAATGTACATCCCGGATGGAAAATTAGATACATTTAGATTTTTTGTAAATTCTCCTACTATAGGATTTAATTCTGTTGAATTATACATCACTTTACCGCTAACATCACGAACTGAAAGATTATATGTGTCTGCAATTTCTGATTGAAAGGAAATATTTAGATTTTCGTTTGCTGGAACCGGATATATTAAAAGGTTTTCTACATATTCAGCTACTTGAGCTAATGAAGAAGTCGTACCTCTTGTAAAAGCAATTGAAATTTCAGAGCCAAATTCCTTCCCTTCATAAATTACAGTTCCGGTACTCGTCTGAAGTTGGATAAATCCAGTTCCTGTAAGACCATCACCCGCAGAATCGAAAATGGTAAACGTATAGCATTCTGAAGAAGAAATATTTCTGGTAAAAGAATAGGTTTGATTTGCCTCTAAATTATCAAGACGGTGGATTAGATCTCCCTTAGAATTTCTTAGTTCCAATCTATTTTGGTGACCATTTGCATCCGTTCTTAAAACAAATTTGCCAATAACAGAAGGTATGAAATATTCAGGTTCTACAAACACAGTAATTTCTTTTTTATTTGCTTCCTCCGGTTCAGATCCCGGAATATAAACTTCTATGATCAAATCTTTTTTCTCAGAAAATTCTATTCCTGAGGTCACATTCAAAAATTCATAGGTTGGTAATTCTCCCTCCCATTGAATTATTTCCATACTTTCTCCTGAAGATTTATCAATTATATTCATTTCTAGGGCAGTTAGAGGTTCTGTGCCAAAGTTTTGAATTTTCATATCGATAACCAAGTCATTTCCACAAGTTATTCTTGCACCCTCATAATCAAGAACACTTATTTCTATTGGTTGCGTTGCTATCTTTCTGGCATTAAAGAAGTTGACTAGTTGACCGAAAGGAGCCGCTCCTACTTCTGTAATCCTTCTACTTGGATGAATTCCATAAATAGTAGGGAAGTAGTTGATCTGATAAGCTGAAGCCACCCCGCCATTAGGCATGTTGATAATCGGGAAAGGTGTACCGGAAACCCAATCCCCCCACGTATTAGTGCCTTCGCCATGTAAATCATCTAATGAGGTAGAAACATCACCTTCAATAAAAAATACCATTGCTTCGTCACTGCCATTAGGTCCATATGCATTGTAAAAATCTTTCATCGCAGTCGAATTGTGATAATTCCAGCAGGGTCCGCACCAGGTGGCAGAAAAAATCAGATATACAACCTTGCCTTCATTTAAATAATCATAAAGTGTATGACTATTTCCATCCAGATCGGTCATGGTCCAATTAGGAGCAATAGCATTCGTATTTAGCTGAGTAAATGCCATTTGACTGAAAGAGATCATTAGAATGGCTAGTAAAATTTTTTTCATTGTATGATGAATTTGGTTAAAGTAAAGTTTTTGATTTTCTTTATGGAATAAAATAATAGGCTATAAAATTAAAATAATTATCTGACATAACTAGTGATAAAACCAAATAAAGTATGATTTTGGGTCAAAATTTAGAACAATCACAGGATAAATTACAAAAGTTGGTTATATTATTAGTTAAATTAAGCAAAATAAAGAGGAATGAGAATAGTAACTTATAATGTTAATGGCATAAGAGCTGCAATAAATAAAGGGTTATTTGATTGGGTTGAGACTATACAGCCTGAAATTTTATGTATTCAAGAGACCAAAGCACAGCCCGAGCAAGTGGAGTTGGATTATTTTACAGGAAATGGATACTCTGCTCATTGGCACTCAGCAGAGAAAAAAGGTTACAGTGGCGTTTTAACTTTATCCAAGATTCCGGTTGATCAGTGTATTTCAGGTTGCGGTTTTGAATTGTACGATAGTGAAGGGAGAATAATTCGAACGGATTATCAAAATTTCACCTTACTAAACTGTTACTTTCCCAGTGGGACCAGCGGTGAGATAAGGCAGGATGTGAAGATGCGCTTTTTAGAGGATTTCTATCAGTGGATCAAAACTATTGATATACCGTCCGGGAATTTGATTGTGGTAGGTGATTATAATATTGCGCACACAGAAATTGATATCCATAACCCGGTAAGTAATAAAAACACTTCAGGATTTCTTCCCGAGGAGCGTGCTTGGATGAGCAAGTGGTTTGACAGTGGATTTATAGATGCTTACAGGTATTTAAATCCAAGCAAAGTGGAATATTCTTGGTGGTCCTATAGAGCGGGGGCTCGAAAGAACAATAAGGGATGGAGGATAGATTATATTTCAGTATCGTCGGAATTAAAAGACAAATTAAAATCTTGTTATCATCTGGGAGATGCAATGCATTCTGATCATTGTCCCGTGTTTTTGGAGATAAATATCTAGCTTCCTAACTTCAGTTATTTAAAATTATACTACTATAGTCTACAGTTATTTAAATTCGTATAGTTTTCAGCGAGGCATTTTTGCTTTCGAGACGGATATAGCTGTATTTTACTGTTGGAGAATCACTTGTACTCCTATTTTTTCCTTACCTTTGCAGCAATTTTAATAAGAAAAAGGGAAATCTGTGGTAACAGTTAATAATTTAGGCCTGCAATACGGCAAGAGAGTATTGTTTGATGAGGTAAATCTTAAGTTTAATCATGGGAATTGCTATGGCGTGATAGGAGCGAATGGGGCGGGAAAGTCAACATTTCTCAAAATTCTTTCCGGAGAAATAGCAGCCACACGCGGGCATGTACACATTGAGCCGGGCAAAAGAATGGCGGTTTTAAACCAAAATCACAATGCTTTCGATCAGCATTCAGTCTTGGATACTGTGATCATGGGTCATAAGAAGATGTACGACATCATGATTGAAAAAAATGCTATCTACATGGATCCGGAAGCTAGTGATGCGGATGGTCTGAGAGCGGCGGATTTAGAAAACCTATTCGGTGAAATGGGCGGGTGGAGTGCAGAAAGTGATGCTGCAGAGCTCTTGAGCAATATGGGCATTAAAGAGGATTTGCATTATCTGTCAATGGCAGAATTGCGGGGTCCTGAGAAAGTAAAAGTGCTTCTTGCACAGGCTTTGTTTGGCAATCCTGATATTTTATTGTTGGATGAGCCTACGAATGACCTGGATGCCTACACAGTAGCGTGGCTAGCTGATTTTTTGGCGGATTTCAAGAATACGGTGATTGTGGTTTCGCATGACAGGTATTTTTTAGATATGGTCTGCACACATATGGTTGATATAGATTTTAGTGCTATTAAAATTTTCACAGGAAACTATACTTTCTGGTACGAAACCAGCCAGATAATGAGCCGACAATCAGCAATTAACAATAAAAAGGTTGAGAACAAGAGAGCTGAATTGATGGAATTTATTGCTCGTTTCTCAGCCAATGCATCCAAATCAAAACAGGCAACGAGTAGGAAAAAGGCTTTGGAAAAACTCAATTTGGAGGAAATCCAACCTTCCTCTCGGAAGTACCCATACATTCATTTTCAGCCTGAGCGAGAGCCGGGAGACCAGATATTGAAAGTAGAAAATTTGAGCAAGAAAGACCAAAATGGTAAGGTGTTGTTCAAAAATGTTTCATTTACAATGAATAAGGGAGAGAAAATTGGTATTATTTCTAAAGATCCGAATGCTTTGACTGCATTTTTCAATACCATTGCGGGTAAAACTCCGCCGGATGATGGAACTATAGACTTCGGACAAACCATAAGTCATGGCTATTTGGCCAATGACCATTCTGAGTATTTCAAGGGTGAGCATGATCTTAATCTAATCGATTGGTTGAGGCAATATTCTGTTGAGAAGGACGAGCAGTTTATCAGAGGTTTTTTAGGTCGGATGTTATTTACGCGCGAGGAAGTATTTAAACAATCCAGTGTATTATCAGGAGGAGAAAAGGTGCGTTGTATGTTTTCTAAGATAATGTTGGCATCGCCCAATTTTTTAATCTTGGATGATCCGACCAATCACTTAGATTTGGAATCTATCACGGCATTGAATGAGGCACTTCAGAATTTTACAGGGAATATATTATTCACTTCTCACGATCACCATATGATGCAGACGGTGAGTAATAGAATAATTGAATTGAAGGCTGATGGAATCAATGACAGTCTGTTGAGTTTCGAAGAGTATCTGGAGAGTCAGAGGGCTGAATTGCTAGGAGCTTAAAAAATAATAGTACTCAAAATAAAAAGAGCATCAATTTCAATGGATGCTCTTTCTATTTTGAAATAAGATTAAAACTAATCCTTACCTGCGCCTTTAAAATGATCATTTTTATTAGCAAACAGTACATTAAATGTAGTTAAAGAACCATATGCTCTCGTGATATATTGTTGCATGTGGACTTTGTCTTCATCATCCAATTTTTCATGATTGTTTATATTTTGTTCCAGCACTCTCAGTCTCTCGCGCACCATTACTATTTTATGAAAAAAGGTAGCGGTGGGTATCACTTTATTACTCATTTCAGCATTTCCGGGATTAATAGTGATCGTTCCCCCGCCCCATTTTGAAGCTAGCGAGTAGGCACGAGTAATATCAGATGATTTCTGAAGAACATTTTCCAGTGCCTTCTCAATTTCTTTGATTGAAATAGGTTCGAAATCCATTTCCACTTTTTGAGCGATTTCGATATTGGCAAAATCGCGCGCTATTGTTTTCACTTCGCCATTGGAAGAAAAATAAATTTTGTAATTGGATGCATCAACTTCAACAATGACTCCTCCACCAAATTTGGGATGATTAATTCTACTACCTATCCCTAAATTTTCTGTAGACATAATGTTTCAATTTTTCATATTAAATAATTTGTGAATATATATGCTTTTTTCTGAATCTCAAAATTTGCAGGGAAAATCACATGGGAAAATTAGACTTCAGAGTATCGGATGATGCGATAAGGCAAATTAACATTAAACTTTTGAAGGAAGTTAGAGTTTGATATTAGGACTCGCGGGGAAACATGAATATGGCATTGAAGAAATTTAGATTAATTTATGATAAGGATCAGGAGGAATTAATCCATAAAAGTGTATTGCCTTTAGTTCATGAGATTATTGAAAGTAAGCATGAATTTAATTCGGAAACTATTGAGCCTTTCGCAGAGGGTCAAAATCTAATGCTTTACCTTTCCGACAGTCAGATCAAGGAAATGATTCCTTTTTTAATCAATAAGGATTTGCCCATTGCTATTTTACCCCACCCGCAAGCCAGAGAAGCGTGCTTAGGAATGGGAGTGAGCAGGAAACTAGAGCAAGCCATCGATTTTTTAGTTAAGCGGCCTGAGACGATCCAAACTGATATTCTTTATTGCAATGATATACCTGTATTCAATAATGTTGTGGTAGGTCAAACATTCGAATTGACCAGTGAAGATCCGACTCCGGGGACAGGATTTTTTAGGAGAAAATTTTTTCATCTGAAGCGATTCTTCAATATGAAAACTTTTCTTGTTGATCTGGATCTGCCCAATAATAAGAATATTAAAACCGCGGTTGTTGGGATTGTAATTTCAGAACATAGGAAAAGTTCCATGATATCTAGGATTGTTCTGGAGGATTCTTCAATTAGAGATGGTAAGATGCATGCGTTTCTGATAAGTCCACGGAGTGTTTTAGAAATGTTGGTGGTCGCAATAACTTCCATATGGCGAAAGTCCAAATTGCCTCCTTTTGCAGCACATATTAAAGTAGCGTCAATTGATATAAAATTTCCGACAGGGCAGCAAGATTTTCTTATCGATAATGTGAAATACAAGAATAACAAGTTGGAAATTCGATCTCTGAAAGAGACAATGTGTATTTTCCCGGGACAGTTTCTAGAAATAACAAATTCGACTGCACATTCAGCTGAGATCATTAAGATAAAGTCATTGCCCATCGGGGAAGCTGCGCGAGAGCTGTCTGAAAACAGGATTCCATTGACCCGCCATGCCTCCACCGAGGAGTTTAAAGGACTCTTTCAGACCCTAAGAGACAATGCCAAATTGAAAGGGACTTATTTAGTCTTGATGGTGTTGTCAACTATTCTGGCGACATTTGGCCTTTTTGCTAATTCCACTCCTGTTGTCATCGGGGCAATGATACTTGCACCTCTTATGGCTCCAATTATTTCGCTCAGTATGGGCACGCTGCGACAGGATAGAAAACTTATCACAAATAGCTTTACCACCATCCTTGCAGGTCTGGGACTATCGGTGCTTTTTGCAGTAATTATCACATGGATTACACCGTTAAATACCCCGGGTACTGAGATTTTAACCCGGACAAGACCCAACTTGCTCGATTTAGGTATTGCCGTAGTGGCAGGGATAGCCGGTGCTTATGCCCATGCGCGCGAGGAAGTCGCTAAAACCTTGGCGGGGGTTGCTATAGCTGTGGCATTGATTCCACCTTTAGCGGTGGCTGCGATAGGGATTGGCTGGCGGAACTGGGACATCTTCTATGGGGCTGCATTGTTATTGACGACCAACTTGACCGGAATGGTGTTGGCAGGTTCAATCACATTTTGGTTGTTGGGATTTAGCCCATTCAAGTTGGTCAATAGAGGCATGTTTATCTCATTAATTCTGGTTTTACTTCTATGTATACCCTTAGCATTGGGTTTCAGGCAAATGGTAGAGGAGCATCAAATCACCAATGAATTGAAGGAAATCGAGACTGAAATAGCCATCATGCGAGATTTGAGCGTGCAGCGGATGAATCCATTGACAATTTCTGTTAAATTTGTCTCCGAGAACGAGATATCAAATTCCGATATTGACTTGATAAAAGCTATGATGGAAAAGCGGATCGGTCAGGAGATCGTATTGGAGGTGACGACGGCAGTGGTGAAGTGAGTTTTTAGCCTTCGGCTCTCTGAGTTCTGAGTTCTGTGTACTGGGTTGGGGAAGTTCTTGGTGTTAAGGTGAAAACTTAGGATTGCTATTGTGCTGAGTTTAGCTTAAAGAACTCATTTAAAAAGTCCTAAATTGAAAAAATACATTAAATTTGGAAAAAAGGTATTAATATGCAACAAATAGTAGAAGGGCGAAAAGAGAAATTAATAAATATTTGTAAAGAGTATAAAGTCAAAAGACTTTATGCATTTGGCTCTGCTGTATCTATTGATAGTTTTAATGAGGATAGTGATATCGACTTTTTGATGTCATTTGAAGAAAATATTACGCCTGAAGAGTATTCTGAAAATTATTTTCAACTACAATATAAACTTCGAGAACTTTTCCATCGAGAGATAGACATTATTACTGAAAGATCCTTAAGTAATCCATATTTAATTGCTAGTATTAATGCAAATAAAGTATTGATTTATGAAGCATGAAATCAATAAATATCTTCATGATGTAAACGTTTCTATAAACTCAATATTTGAATATTTAGGAGACAGGCGAGACTTTAATGCTTATTTAGAAAGCAAACTTTTACGTAGAGCTGTAGAACGTGAAATAGAAATTATTGGGGAAGCATTAAATAGAGTTTTAAAACAAAATCCGGAACTTCAAATTGAAAACGCTAGAAGAATTGTTGATACACGAAATTGGTAATTCATAGTTATGATAAGGTTGATGATGTTATAATATGGGGAATAATTGTCATTCATATTCCGAAACTGCATAAAGAAATTCTAAAATTGTTAGAGAAGGAATAGTTAACATTTATCAATTTGTGTATTTTGATATTAAAAATTGTCAAACCTGAATTTAAAATAACCTTCAACTCTATCATGTTCTAGATTAATAATTTTAATACTATAATGAACCATAATCTCGACGAAAATATCAATTATGTAGCGCTACCGCATCCCGGCAAAATACTCATTATTGAGCCTGTCAATTATGCGAACCCCTACGATTTTAAGAAATTACACCGTCATGATTATTTTGAGATAATACTTATTACAGATGGAGAGGGCAGCCAGTTGATCGATTTTAAGAATATAACTTTAAGAGCCGATCATATTTACACCATTTATCCTGGGCAGGTGCATTTGCTCGAGCGTGGCAGTGCGGAGGGGCTGTTGATTCAGTTTAATAAAGAGGTTTTCGATGTATTCAATTCCTTACAACATTTTGAATTGTATTTTTCGGATCCTGTTTTTGCATTTGAAGATGCAGATTTCAGGCATTTATTCGACCTTACGCATCGGATGAAGCAGTTATTGAAAGCGGAGCCATTGTCCGGATTTACAAAACAGAAGATTTATAGCTATTTGCAAATTATACTTGTATCCCTAATAGAATGCAGGGTGGGAAAAGAAGAGCCATTCAAAGATCAATTGGTAGGACAATTTCTAGCTTTACTCACCGAAAATATCTATACGAAAAAGAAGGTGGCTGAATATTGTGAAATGCTAAATTGTTCCGCTGACAAGTTGAATGAAGCCTGTAAAAGAGTCTTGGGAACTACGGCGCTCCAACTTATTCATGAGGAAATGATTTTGGAGATTAAAAGATTGATGCTTCTGGGTCAATATTCTTTCAAGGAAATCGCTTATGAGTTGAATTTTGACAGTCAGGCCAATTTTAACGGTTTTGTAAAGAATAGAACTACTCTTTCACCCGGAGAATTGCAGGATAAGGTTTTTAATATTTATAAATAATGAAAGAATCCTCAATTCAGCCTTTTGATTCCTTCTAAACGGCAGCCAGCTTATTGTATTTATTTCGATATTCTACCGGTGTCAGACCTGTGATCTTTTTGAAAACTGTCCGGAAAGCTTTTGAGTCGGAGTAACCTACATCGTACATTACTTCGTTGATATTTTTTCTCGAACTTTCGAAACTTCTTTTGGCGGCTTCAATTTTCACTCGCTGAATGTATTCGAGGACGGAGTTGTTTGTTGCCTGCTTGAATCTCCGTTCAAAGGTCCTGCGTCCCACAGCTACTATATCCGCTAATTCATCCACTGAAATTCTCTCTTCAATATTCGCTTCGATATAGTGTTGAGTGCGTTTTATATCTTCATCATTGTGCGACTTTTGCCCTTGAAAAATAGCGAAAGCTGCCTGACTATTTCGGTCAATATCAACAGCAAAGAATTTTGCAGCAAGAATAGCTGTGGCTCGATCTGTATATTTCTCTACCAAATGTTGAAGAAGTGTCCAGTAAGAATTGGCGCCACCACTGGAGTAAATACCGTTTTCTTCAGTAACAATACTCCCATCTACTAATTCCACATGGGGAAACATTTCTCTGAATTCATTGGAAGCATTCCAGTGGGTTGAGGCTTTTTTGCCATCTAGCAGACCTGTGGCAGCAAGAATGAAGGCACCAATACATAGAGAAGCGACCTCAGCGCCTTGATTACGATGCTTTATAATCCATGGAATGATTTCCCGATTTAGTTGAATAGCTTCTTGGAGATCTCCACTGATAGCGGGAATGATTATAAGATCTGTTTGAGCTACATCATCGAGAAGTTGGTCTGCATTAACAGTGAAAGCATTTCCATTGAGGTGAGTCTGAGAGCTGAGCCCTATTAACTTTATATCGAAGATTGCTTCTTTACCGGAAGCTAATAAAAACTGGTTGACAGCATTAAACATGTAATGTGGATCAGCAACAGCTTCAATGATGGCAGTTTTAGGGATTAAAATGGATACTTTTTTCATTTTCCGAGCTGCTATGTAAGATTTTAGAAGTAGTCAAGTTTTAGCTTTTCAAAAATAATCTAATTTTGTCGTATATCACCCTTTTGTTGACGTTTTTATACACGGTTGAATTAATAATAGCGTCGTATTTTTGTAGTATCACTTTTTTAAATGAATTTTAAATAATTATGTAATGGAACAGAAGAAAATGACAGAAATAACCATAGAAGCAGCTATAAATGCGAATATTCAACGTGTATGGGATGCATGGACAAACCCGGTTCATATTATCAATTGGAATTTTGCCTCTGTGGATTGGCATTCACCTCATGCCACTAATGATTTGCAGAAAGGTGGGAGATTTTCGAGTCGAATGGAAGCTAAAGATGGCAGCATGGGTTTTGACTTTGAAGGCATTTATGATGAGGTAGTGGAGCATCGTTTTATACATTATACATTGGGGGATGGCAGAAAAGTGAAGGTAACCTTTGAAGATATGAATGGAGCAACGAGGGTGGAACAGACCTTTGAGGCGGAGGATATGAATAATATTGAAATGCAAAGAGAAGGCTGGCAAGCTATTCTAAATAATTTTAAACATTACATTGAAACCACTTAAATTTCAAAATCTATGAAAATTCTTAAATTCTTACTTATTGTTTTGGCTTGCGTAATAGCCCTACCGCTCATCATTGCCATTTTCATCCCCAGAAAATACACAGTCATTGTTTCCGAAACTATTAATCAACCCAAAGAGATGGTGTATGATTATATGAGGATTCTAGACAACCAAAAGGATTACAGTGTTTGGGTAATGGAAGATCCGAATCTAAATCCTGAAATTAGCGGAGTTGACGGCACTGTGGGGGCTATACAGCGGTGGAATAGTGAAAATGACAATGTAGGAGAGGGTGAACAAGAGATTACTGCTTTGACCGGAGATAGAATGGATGTTGATCTAAGATTTAAGCGACCAATGGAGGGTGAGGCTAAGGCGGCAAACATTTTCAAGTCTATTTCGCCGACACAGACTGAGGTGACCTCAGAATTCTATGGAGAAAGTTCTTATCCTATGAATTTGATGGCATATGTTTTTGGCAGAAAGTTTGTTCGGGATGCTCAGATTGAGAATCTTCAGAATGTGAAGAGGAATTTGGAGAAGGGTTGAAAACTAAAAAATTAAGACGAAAATTATTTTTAGATTGCGATTATACATTGCAATTGTAGGACTTGTATTGTCAAAATATTTTATAAACAAGAAATATTAAGAGATGAAAAAGAGTATAACACCGTGTTTTTGGATGGATGGGCAAGGGAGGGAGGCTTCGGAGTTTTATTGTGGATTATTCCCGAATTCCGAGATAGTTCAGGATTCAGGAATAGTGGTGAACTTCAGATTAAATGGTCAGGATTTTTTGATATTGAATGGTGGTCCGAAGTTTAAATTGGATGAGGCGATTTCGTTGACCGTGTATTGTGAGAATCAGGAGGAAATTGATTATTACTATGGTGCATTAGCGAAAGAAGGAGAGGAGCAGATGTGCGGGTGGGTGAAGGACAAATTTGGGTTATGTTGGCAGATAGTGCCTGAGGTTCTGCCGAAATTGATGGCTGATCCGGAAAAGGCCGGGAAGGTTGTCGAGGTGTTTATGAAAATGAAGAAGTTTAATATTGCGGAATTGGAGGCGGCGGGGAGGTGAAATGATTATTCTCGAATTTCGAAAATTAGAAAGGGATAAATTTAAAACCGTTTGGTTTGAGTTAGAATCTTATTTTTTTGTGAAAATAACAGTTGAATAATTTGAGAAAATTTGGCTTTGGAATTTCAACTTGCATGATGTTAGGTTATAAATAACCTTCTTTTTTTTACCGAAATTCGAGAGGGCTTTCTAAACTTTATAAAGCACAAATCGAAATTCGAGAAAGAACGTACCGACACTATCGTTATAACAGAAATTCGAGAGATTTTGTAGAATGTTAGCGCCAATACTTCTTTAGTTCAACTGATTTGGACCCAAAAGCGATTTGGATTTTCCGAAATTCGAGAAACTATTCAATTCGTATGGTATTAGTTATCGAAATTCGAGAGATAAGTATGAAGTGGTTGCGATTTTTGTCAAAGCAGAGCTTGTTCATATCAAAATACTTTCTATATCTACAGAAATTCGAGAAAAAATTTCCCTCTCTAGACCAAACTCAATCGAAATTCGAGAATT
>CALCSX010000121.1 GCA_937894165.1 uncultured Saprospiraceae bacterium
GGATTATGTAACTGAATATCAAAGACTAATATATAAGGGTTTGTTCAACGTTTTGGCGCTTGGCGCAGTGGCGGATTTCGGAGCACAAAACTGTCAATACACCACAAAAGTTGATGCGAGGTAGAATGTTCAATTAACCACGTCACCCGCCATTGTGCCAAACGCCTGTTAGCACCAGTTTTTCTTCTGTCCGTTTGTGTTAATTCCAAAATTTCCACCATTGCTTTTTTGTCGTTGGTTTTGCGGTCAATACTTTTTGCTTTTCTTCTATGTCCAAATATTTTTGAATTTCGCCTTCTTCATAATCCCAAGTATGCTCTGTCTTTTCGTTACAGATGAAGCCTTCAAACAAATTTGAAGAAATTATTTTATTCATCTTTTCCTGTCCCGTTGCAATTAGGAAAAAGAAGCTGTCCCATTCAATTGTAAATAATAGTTCTTTGTCTGATGAATATATGTAATAGTCTTTATAACTTACTTTCTCTGAAAATTCAAAGTCGGTTAGTTTGTCAAGTTCTATGGTGGAAGTTGTTTCATAAAATTCATCTGTTACAATGATTTCATTTTTGTCAAGAAGCTTGAATGCTTTATAAATCGCAATTTTTGAAAGTGTATCAAAACCGCCTTCTGTTGGATGCCAAATATTTTTGCTATCAGTGAATTTATTTAATTTATCGGTCAATTCCGGTCTTTGAAAAACCTTTCTAAGTCCGCCAATTGATGTTCGTAATGCTTTGTTTAATTCTGAATTGTCAGCAAGTCCAGCTCCTTTGCCCACCGTATCCCAAGTAATAATTTTTCCACTCTCAAAGATTTCTTTGTCAGTTGGGTAATCTTTGTTTGAATAACTAAAAATATCTGCATTAAAAGGTGGAATATCTTTTAAAACTTCCATCTCTTCCTTTGCTTCTTCGAAGGAAATTTGTTTTGATTTCTTCAAGTTTGTCAAATCGTTTGGTTGTCTGTCAACTTGGAAAAAGGGTAAAAAAGCAACAAAAACAGTATCGTAAAAGTCCTTAAAATGGTCTTTTATTTTTCCTTCGTGTGGATATATGTTGTTGTTGAAGATGTCGTTCATAAAATTGGTGCTAACTAGTTTATTTGCGCAACTCCTCCACCCTCACTTGCGCATATTTCTTCCTTATCCGATCCCAAAATAGGTATTTTATTTAATTATTTCAAAAAACTTAATGGGCTGGGCGTGTTCGTAATGTGGGTATTGCTTACATGGGTATAAATCTCGGTCGTCTTACTGCTGCTGTGACCTAATAAAACCTGAATGCTGCGAAGGTTGATACCATGTTCGTACAGATGGGTAGCGTAACTGTGTCTTAAAGTGTGAGGGGTGATTTTTCTCTTGATACCTGTTTTATGACTTCGCATGGATGGCTTTCTCTGATGATGAGATTCTGATCGTCAGGAGATAAATTCAGAAATCTACCCCACTTTTTATCCAAAGAAATTTTCCGGAGACCCCGCCTAAATAGCTACTTGCCGATTATTGTGAATTATTATTTGCCGATGTAATCAAATCTCGCCTTTTTTGTTATGCGTTGTTATTCAAGGGCTTTAAGTTTGCTTTTCTATCTTTTTGTTCAAAGTATTTTACGATTTCTTCTGGACTTAAATTCATTATTTCCTTTGAAATTCGGTCTCTTTGTTCCCGCATAAATTTTACGGCATCAAATGTCTTTTTGGTGTTTTTACCTTTAGTCTTCATAAATCATTAATTCTCTTGGTGAACGAATATCTATTGGTTTGTATCCTTCTGAAATATTTACAGAATTATAACCAACTATTCTTACAACGTTCACGATATGTTTAAAATTCCAACTAATCAAAATATTCGCATTATGTTTTGTAGCTAATGCTATATGTAGACAATCCACGTAAGATGTTGCTCCAACAACGCCCTCTTCGATATATTTCTTTGCTAAATTTACAATTTCAATGTCTGATTTTACATATTCAGTCGAATCGTCAGGAAGTAATCTCGTCGTAGCTTTTATTTTTCCCGGAGCGTTTTCCAATTCCTGCTCTGTTACATTTGAATGAATAATCTCAAATTCAGATTTTTTTATTCGTTCAAATAGTGGTTCTGTAAATTCCTTAAATTCTTCATCGTACAATCCTCCGAAAACTGAAGTGTCTAAATATATTCGCTGCTTTTTCACGGTATAAATTTACGAAATTTATCTAAATGTTCAATTTTGCAGGTTTTTTTTTAGCTAGTACCTAACACGTCAATAGTAAGGGCAAGATGTATCATCATGTCTATGACTTCGCATGGATGGCTTTCTCTGATGATGAGATTCTGATCGTCAGGAGATAAATTCAGAAACCATGCCCTCCATATATCCTAAGAAATTTATAAGATCCCACTCCCGCATCAGGGATAGTAATGATAGCGACGAAGGAGATAGTGCGCAGTGGCTACACCAGCACCGCAGCGAAGCGGAGTCATGAATAGCCCGGCGATGACCGTCCCGGGTATTTCCGTCTCGGCTTTCGAGAATGGATAGGGACGGGCAGCGGATGCCCCACTCATCTCCACCCCCGAAACACCAAAAAAACCGCCCGCGAATATTCCCCCAATCCAATATCACTATTCCCCCGAACCATCATAGCCCAAAATGGAACAAAAAGTACCGCAATATTGACAAGCAGCGCCATTGCCACCCCCTCTATCCCATAGCCCACTCCAATGTAAAGAAAAATAGGAGTCACTAGAAGCGTCAAAAAATTCCACCTGAATTCCAGATAGGTCTTCCCGGTAGCCGTTGTCAGCACACCAATTGGTGCCATAGGAGATCGCAACATCATATAAATACACAATATTCTGAAAGTCAAGGTCATTTCCATGTATTCCTCCCCATAAATAATGCCGATAAGCATGTCCGCAAAGATGAAAAGGACTATATAAATGGCATAACTGAATGAAGAAACCATATTCACGATTCTTAAAAAATAGCCTTTTAACCTATCCGCCTGATCGTTAATACTTGCCAGCGCAGGAGAACCTACCCGCACTACTACGGGCATGATGATAGCAATGGGTTTTTGTACCAATTGCTTGGCTAGTGAATACAATCCCAACACCTCTGCAGTCATAAAATATCCGATAAGCAGAATATCCAGCTCCTTATTGAAAATGTTGAAGATTTGCCCGCCCACTTGATAGCTGCCGATCTTCAAGAAAGGCCGCGCTTCCCGCCAGGAGAAATAAAATTTTATCCCTACTCGTCGCCAGCCTATAATCATAAATGCGAGGTTGGCAAAAAGGGTTTGTAACAATAGCGAGTAGAGCAAGGCATAAACGCCGAATCCTAAATATGCCAAAACTATTGCGCTAGCAAATGACAACAATGACCCGACAATCTCTATGATGGCAATGGTCTGAAATCTTAAATTTTTCTGCTCGATGATCTTAAAATGAAAGCCGAATCCCGAGAAAAGCAATGCCAATCCCGCCAAAGGAAGTAATTCTTGTAATTCCACCTGCCCGTAAAATCCGGCTACCATCGGCGCAAGCAGTAACATAAAAAGAAACATGCCTACACTCACCAACCAATTGAACCAGTAAACGGAGGAGTATTCTTCTATCCGTATATTTTTTTTGTGCAAAAGTGCCGCCCCAAGCCCCAGATCGTTGATCATATGCATCATTCCAATGACAGAAACGACAAGTGCCATCAAACCGAAGTCAGATTTGTCAAGGATTCTAGCCAAAATAGAAAGTTTCAGAATAGCTGCCAGAGCCACCACGACTGTTGAAAGTGTGGTCCATTTGAGTCCTGAAAATATTTTCTTCCTGATTGACATATGAATATTAATACTGATTAAAAGTAGGAATTAGTTTTTGGATTTCATGTCCGAAAGGTAGTTTTGATGTTAAATTAAGGTGATGAAATAGGGGATGGGCATATATTTCGAGCCGAAAAAATTTCTAAAATTAAAAATTGTCCTCCTGTGCCTTATATTTGTTCCTCAAGAATTAAAGTCGTATAACTTATTGTTTAAGTTATAAGACTTTGAAAAGTTAATAATTAATGCTTACAAGAAAGCTACTAAAAAATGTCTCTGATAAGAAAAGTTCAAGGACAAGGCTTTCGAAGTATTTGAATCCAAGGAGTTTATAGGAAATAAATGACTGATTCAAATACAAACCTGAATTCGGGAGTAAAATTCTAATCCAGACTTGCCTAAAATTTGGTTAGACGAGGCGTTTTTATGAAGATCTAGCGAGCTAAATCAAATGAAAACAACAAAGTATAACCAAATTTTAGACAAAGCAAAGAAACATTAATTTGAATTTATTAGGATAATTATTCCTAATTTGTGTTAAATACAAACTAAACACATAAAGTCAAATTTTGCGGTCTGGATGCAATTTTTATAATCGAATTCAGGTTCAAGTAACGCAGTAAATGGGCTTTTCTTGAAGAGAATAATTAAATAAATAAGGAAGGGGTGACAGCTTTGCCTGTATTAAAATAGGTCTAAGATTTGGAAAATACAATTGTAAAGGATTTAGAAGAGCGAATACTGATACTTGATGGTGCGATGGGTACAATGATTCAGAACTATAAGCTTTCAGAGGAGGACTACAGAGGGGAGGAATTAAAGAACCATCCCAGCGACTTAAAGGGCAATAATGATTTGCTCAACCTTAGCCGCCCGCAGATTATCGTCGACATTCACACCGCCTATCTCGAAGCCGGCGCGGACATCATTGAAACCAACACTTTCTCCGGTACGACTATTTCTCAAGCGGATTACGATTTGGAGGATTATGTGTATCGTATCAACTATGAAGGTGCCAAGCTGGCGCGACAGGCTGTAGATTCCTACATAGCAAAAAATCCTGGCACTCGCAAATACGTCGCCGGCGCTATCGGTCCCACTAACAGAACAGCCTCGATTTCTCCCGATGTCAACAATCCGGGCTATCGCGCCATGTATTTCGATGATTTCAAGAAGGCTTATCGGGAGCAAATTCAAGGTTTGGTTGACGGAGGCTCTGACATTTTACTTATAGAAACAGTTTTTGACACGCTCAACTGCAAGGCTGCCCTTTACGCTGCCGAGGAGTTTTTCGCAGAAAATAATATCACACTTCCCATCATCGTCTCTGGCACTATTACCGATGCCAGCGGAAGAACGCTTTCCGGGCAGACGGTGGAGGCATTTTATACCAGCATCAACCGACCTGTTTTGACTGCGGTGGGGCTGAATTGTGCCTTGGGAGCTCAAGAAATGAGACAACATATTCAGACGCTTTCCCGAATTTCGTCATGTTACGTTTCGGCATATCCTAACGCAGGATTGCCCAATGAATTTGGAGAATACGACCAAAGTCCAGAGGAAATGGCAGGGCATATTCGCAACTTTGTTTCCTCCGGTTTTGTCAATATTATCGGGGGCTGTTGTGGCACTACTCCCGCTCATATCGCAGCAATGGCAGCAGGTACAAAGGGCGTTGTGCCGAGAAAACCTGTTGATCCCGTCGGTGAGACCCATCTGGCAGGTTTAGAATTGCTTAGAATTAACGAAAACACCAATTTTGTCAATGTTGGCGAACGAACCAATGTGACCGGTTCAAAGAAATTTGCCCGATTAATAAAAGCAGACAATTACTCAGAAGCACTCAGCGTCGCATTACAACAGGTCGAAAATGGCGCCCAAATAATAGACGTCAACATGGATGAAGCCATGCTCGACTCGAAGGCGGCCATAAAGACTTTTTTGAATTTGATGGCAGTGGAGCCGGATATTTCAAGAGTGCCGGTGATGATAGATTCTTCGAAATTTTCAGTGATTGAAGAGGGCTTGAAATGTGTTCAGGGCAAAGCGGTGGTTAATTCTATTTCCCTCAAAGAAGGCGAAGAGGAATTTCTGCGTCAAGCGACCATCGTCAGACATTATGGTGCTGCGGTGGTAGTGATGGCATTCGACGAGGGCGGACAGGCGGACAGCAAGGAGAGAAAAGTGGAAATTTGTGAGAGAGCGTATAAATTATTGGTAGAAAAGGTAGGATTTAATCCTTACGACATCATTTTTGACCCCAATATATTTGCTATCGGGACGGGCATAGAGGAGCATGCGAATTACGCCATGGATTTTATTGATGCTTGTCGGGAAATCAAGCAGCGATGCCCGGGAGTAAAGATTAGTGGGGGTGTGAGCAATTTGTCTTTCTCTTTTCGGGGCAATGACAGGATTAGAGAAGCCATGCATTCTGCATTTCTCTATCATGCGATTCAGGCCGGGATGGACATGGGGATCGTCAATGCAGGGATGATAGAAGTTTACGATCAGATACCGGCGGATTTGTTGGAGATGATTGAGGATTTGATTTTCAATAGAAAGCCCGATGCGACAGAGAAATTGATCAACTACGGAGAGAATAATTCGGGAAAAGTAACGCGAGAAAGTATTGAGGAAACCTGGCGGCAAAATGAGGTGGAGGAGAGATTGATTTACTCCCTCGTCAAGGGAAATGACAGTTATATTCAAGAAGATACTTTGGAAGCTTTGGCTTTGCGGGGCAATGCATTGGATGTGATCGAGGGACCTTTAATGGAGGGTATGAACAGAGTGGGCGACCTCTTTGGCTCCGGGAAAATGTTCCTTCCGCAAGTGGTAAAAAGTGCGCGGGTGATGAAAAAATCAGTCGCCGTCTTGCAACCCTACCTCGAAAAAGAAAAAGCAGCTTCAGTTGACAATCAAAAGAAAGGAAAAGTACTTTTGGCAACAGTCAAAGGCGACGTTCACGACATTGGAAAGAACATTGTCGGTATTGTTTTGGCTTGTAATAATTATGATATTATAGACTTAGGAGTAATGGTTCCGGCGCAGAAGATTCTGGACACTGCCATCGCTGAAAATGTAGATATTATTGGATTAAGTGGTTTGATTACCCCTTCTTTGGAGGAAATGGCCTTTGTAGCGCGGGAAATGCAAGAGCGAGGGATGAAATTACCCTTACTCATTGGGGGCGCCACCACTTCACGAATCCATACCGCAGTTAAAATAGCACCCGAATACCCTGATGGCGCTGTCATTCACATTACGGATGCTTCCAAAAGTGTTTTCAGCATAGGAAGTTTGCTGAATTCTAATCAAGATAAGAAAAGAGATTACATCGCTGAAATTCACCGCGAATACACCGAACTCGCCGCCCAGCGCGCCTCCCGGCAGTCTGCAAAAGAATATATTTCACTGGAAGAAGCTAGAAATAACAAATATTTGATTGATTGGAGTTCAACAAGAATAGATAAGCCAAATAATATTGGGATTAGATATTTTGATGATTTATCGATAGGAGAATTGAAGGAATACATCGATTGGACGCCATTCTTTCAAAGTTGGCAGTTGGCGGGCAGGTATCCCGAAATTTTGAATGATGATGTGGTGGGAGAGCAGGCACAGCGCTTATTTGCTGATGCGCAGGCTTTTTTGGAGCAGTTGGAAGCGGAGAATTTGGTGGCTTGTAAGGCGGCTATCGGCATTTTTCCTGCCAATTCCTCGGGGGATGACATCATCCTATATACGGATGAGAGCAGGAAGGAAACCTTGGAGGTGGTTCACCATTTGAGACAACAAAACAGAAAGGCGAACGGGCTGGCAAATTATTGTTTAAGCGATTTTGTAGCACCGGTAGAGAGCGGGCGGGCGGATTATTTGGGCGGGTTTGTGGTGACTGCGGGCTTGGGTTTGGAGGAGCGCGCGAAAGCTTATGAAGCCGAGCATGATGACTATTCGTCCATACTTTTGAAATCCTTGGGGGACAGATTGGCGGAAGCTACAGCAGAATATATGCATCGATATCTGCGAAGGGAATACTGGGCTTATGCTCCTGATGAAAATTTGGATAATACTGCGCTCATCAAAGAAAAATACAGAGGTATCAGACCCGCGCCGGGCTATCCCGCTTGTCCCGAACATAGTGAGAAGGAGATACTTTTCCGCTTGCTCGATGCGGAGTCAAAAGTTGGTGTCAGACTGACCGAATCCTATGCCATGTGGCCGGCGTCATCTGTCAGCGGCTGGTATTTTGCACATCCCGACTCGAGGTATTTTGGTCTCGGGAATATTGGGGAGGATCAGCTAGCGGATTATTGTAGAAGGACAGGAAGGAAGGTGGAGGAGATCAGGAGGAATCTGGTGAATCATTTGGGGTGAGCCTTCGGCGTTCTGCGCCTTCGGCTGTTATGAGTTC
This sequence comes from uncultured Saprospiraceae bacterium, assembly GCA_937894165.1. GTDB lineage: Bacteria > Bacteroidota > Bacteroidia > Chitinophagales > Saprospiraceae > CALCSX01. The sequence continues at coordinate 8,222 of CALCSX010000121.1, forward strand.
TGTGTTCAGGGTTGGGCAAGTGCTTGGGATTTTTAGGATTTTAGTGGGTTGTGGGCGTTCGGTATCCTTATTTATAATTGGTTTAACAGGATTTAGATATTGCATTTAATTATAAATGACTCATTAAACCATTCGGAACAATAATTTCAATCTAAATAGTAAATACTATGCTTGAATTAACAAGTGCTTATAATTTTGAATGGGGAGATCTTTATTCTATTCAATTTGGAAATGAATTAGGTATAAATGCAATAAAGAAGCTTAATTTAAATCAGGAGGAATCCCTTATTAGAACTATTCAAGATTTTGAAAAAGAAATTCAGAGTAATGAAATTTTGAAAAATCTTGATCCTGAACTTCAAGGTAGTTATTACATGCAGTTTTTTGAAGGAGAAAATTTGATAATTAAAGAATTACAAAGACAACAACGATATGCTTTAGTTATGACAATATATTCATTTTTTGAAGGGAGGCTAAAGTCAATCTGTGAATTAATTGAAAAAAAATACAATTTTAAAATTAAATTGGAAGATTTAAATAATTCTGATGATTTAATGAAATATTGGAAATACCTTGAAAAGGTGTATGAAATGGAAATGGATTCTATCCATCCAACCTTTACTATTATAAAACAACAAAAGGTTTTGAGAAATATTATTACGCATCATGAAGGTAATATTAGTATAAATAAATTAAAAAAAATCCAGTTAGTTAATGGATTATCTATAAATAACATTGGTGCTATAAATAAAATTGAATTAGATGAAAGTTCATATGTAAATTTTTTATTAAAAAATATTGGCTTATTCTTAGAAAAGTTACTTTTAGCTGTGGATTTTAGATTTATTCAAAAAATTATTTAAATATTCGGTTATTGAGGAATAAATTGTCATAATTTTTTGTTATATATTAAATTATTCAACTTCGTTTAAATTAGTCAATCAAAATTTAGTACATTAGTTTTTTATTAATATATTGACAACAATATTTTAATTGTGCTGTATATTTGTTACATTTTGTCAGAAAATTAGGACAATTTAATGGATAAACTGACAAAAGAACAACGGCGTAAAAATATGCAAGCCGTCAAAAGTAAAGGTTCAAAAATTGAAAATCTATTATCAAAAGAACTTTGGAAAAGAGGTTACAGGTATAGGAAAAATAATAAATCTGTTTTTGGTAAACCGGATTTAACTTTTAAAAAATATAAAATTGCAATTTTTGTAGATAGTGAATTTTGGCATGGAAAAGATTGGGTTAACCGAAAAGATGATCACAAAAGCAATCAAGAATTTTGGCATAGAAAAATTGAAAGAAATATTGAACGAGATATTGAAGTAAATGATTTTCTTAAAAAAGCAGGATGGCATGTGCTGCGATTTTGGGGAAAACAAATTAAATCTGATTTAGAATCTTGTGTTCAAAAAATTGAAACTATAATAAATGAATCGAAACGACACAATCTCTCATGAG
>CALCSX010000122.1 GCA_937894165.1 uncultured Saprospiraceae bacterium
GCCACCCCGACCATGATGGATTCAACATCGCCGAGGTTAGGATTTCCAATTACTCTAATAGTATTATTTGGAAACTGAGGATCAGAGGCTTCATACAATCTATCAATCTGGAAGCCTTCCGCATTTCTCTGGAGTTTGATGTCCCTCAATAATTTTAAGCCGAAATTGAACTCATTTTCCTTCTTCCAAATTTCCTCCTCCTCTCTACCCGGAATTAATTCACTTTGACGCGACATCGTCAGTGGAATTTCATACTCATAATAGTTGTTTGTAAAATCCGATCCAATTCTCATGAAAACAGAAACATCTCCCGGTTGGATTAGCTCCATGCCCGGATCTTCTTCCGCGTGAACGAACATTTTCAAACTGTCATACAACCTCATATCGAAATTGATCACCTTCCAAGCAGCTGCAAATCTATTCGGTTGAAGATTACAAATGTCAAATGCCAGAGACTGCTCATTCTGAAAAGCTGTCTGGAAAGAACCAATTATCCTCTCCCGCTGTATTCCCGGAGGAATTACGTAGTTAAAAGGTATCTTTTGACTATTCTCCTCCAAACTCACAGCATTCAAATCGAATATAACCCCATCCCCTGTCGGACCCGGAATTTCGATTCCTCCTAATGAATTGTCTCTGGTATATCTTCTCCACTGGTTTCTTACCAAGTCTAAAGTAGCAAACCTCAAATGCACTTCCGAATCAAATTCATGCAACCACATCCTCATGAACTGTATGGCTCTGAAGTCTCGAATATTTCCTATTCTATTGGTCGGCTGGTTCAAAGGCACCTTGAATCGGTACCACAATCTGCCATTGTCACCTACTATTGTATCTGTAATATATGGATTGTTGGTACGGTCAATCCCGCCCTCACCGTCCGGCGCGAAAGGTATTTTGTATTGATAATACGATTCAGTTTCATTCAAAGTGTTGTCACCGTTGATATCCTCAGAGTCGGGCAATTGTGTAGAGGAATTAATATCATTTCCCTGAGAAATACCGGAGTTTCCCTGAGGGTTGTTGAATTTCTTGTATTTATCGAAGGCATTGATACCCGGCTGGTTCTGAAATACCGGGTCACGATAGAATATAAAATTATCGTTGGCAGGATCTTCTGCAATCTCATTGAACACTTCCGGAATTAATCCACCCTGAAGCTGAGCCAAGTAGTCTGCAAAAAACTCTCTTTCTCCTTCATCATCAAGACCATCGTAACCGACATCTTGCCTAGCTCTATTCTCAGGAATGGCATCGAAAGCTCTTACAATATTTCTCGTACGAGGAATCACACCTAAATTAGTAGTGTCAATCTGTACAATGGCATCTTCTCCGGGCATGCCATTTTCGAAAAACATTCTGGAGTCCTTGAGTACATCCTCAGACACTGAACCTAAATCAATATAGAGAAATCCATCGTCATTTAATGTGGTTCCACCTGAGCCGGCAGGTCTGTCCATATAAGGGCTCATTACCCAAAACTCTATATACTCAATATTGGCCTGTTCAAAGTTGGTTGTGGTAATAGCTCGCGTGATCCCTCCCCATCGGCTGCTTGGATTGATCAATTTGCCATCGGCCGTTAAACCTTCTGAAAATTGTGTTCCTCCGGGCACATCAAAGTTGTACGGACCTCTTTCGTCGGGATAAAATGCGATGTCGAAAGGCTGTATGAAATTAATAAGTGAGTTCGCAAAAAACCTTCCCCTGAATATTTCATTTTGTGGGATGGTAGAAGCATAGTTATCTCCCGCATCCAATTCCGTTCTGGCATTGTCTTCAAATCGATACCAGTTGATCAATGCCCTGTTAACGCCCGTCAATCTACTATTATTCAACTGACTCTCAGGGAATATTTGTGGCTGATTTCCAAATTGTGGCACAGCTGCCAAGTACCATTGGTTAAATGGTGTCCGCATGTCGATTCTTGTCGTAGAACCCTCAAAATCATCCAGATAAACAGAACCACCTTCATCATCTGCCAGGTTGATTGCTCTGGAGTGGCCGGGCTTTAAAAAAGCCGCCTCCGCTTCAATATTGATAGAGGAAGGTTCTTTGGTATCGATCAATGGTATTTTGTCCACTAATCTAGTCAGCCAGGGAGCGTCGTTGGAATATCTCATATCCACACCGAAAACTCTGTTGTTAATAGGGTCGTCTCCGATATTTACTTTTTGGGTAAATGGCCTTTCAAATAACTGCATGAAGGTAGCCCCCAAATTAAATTTCTCGCTAAAGCGATACTCCGCCCTCAAACCCAACATTGTTTTGTTCAAATTGCTAAACAAGGCCTGATCCTCGAAAGATACATTCACCGGCACACCCGAAGTCAATAAGGCATCATTTAAAATCCTTACCCGACCTAAATTATAATCGATTTCGTAATCCTGTCCTTCTATTAATTGTTGCGCTCCCGCCGATACCCTTACAGATCCTCGCGGAATATTAAATGCTCCAAGAGAAATCTCCGACGAAACTGAGGATTTATAGGAACCTCTCATTATAAATCTGTTCAGATCCGGGAATTCCTGCGCTCTGATAAGCGTGGAATCGTAAAGTTGCTGATAGACATATTGATTTATAAAAGCTTGTTCACTTAAAGTGTCTGCCAAGCTCGAACCAAAAGGTTCCAGTTTGGGAAACATTATCCTACCGGTCTGGGGATTGATAGTGAGACCGGGCACGTAGTCAAACTGACCATCTGCAATGGGATCACCCATGGCATTTAAATTGTCTAAATTAAAAATAGACAATAATGGAATCCCCGCAAGATTGGAAGTCGGTAAAAATCTCTTCTCTCCTCCCCCCGGATCCTGATAGAAAATATCGAATCGGAAATCCTCGCGCGCCGCCTGATAAGCACCTGTAGAGTAGAAGTTTTTCATCATCAAATCCCAGGAAGGTTGATCGACTCGCTGGTTAATACCTTTCAATAACTTCGTGTACAAAACTTTCAAAGTATCGCCCGTAGTGGTTGGATTTTCATTAGCGAATTCCCCCACTCTGTAGCCAATTTCTTTGTTGTAAGCATATTCATAGGATATTGCTAGCACCTGATTGGGTCTAAGACTTATATTTAGGGAAACAAAACCCAAATCTTCATTCAAAGTATATTCGTTGGGCTGCAAACGTCTGGCTCTCACCTTTTCGAAATCCTTTCCTTGCTCTAAGAAGAAAGGAGCTCCTTGTAAGACACTTACAACTCTGTCAATATTTCGAGCATCAGGATTTTGATTGACAGCGTCGAATATGCCATTCGCTCTATTTGTAGGAAGTTGCACTAATCCTGTTCTGTCAGGCTCAACTATCGGACCCGGTGTTCCGAAGTTAGGGCTATTGTTGGTCAATTCGTTATGCTCTCCCAAGTCCGCAAGTGCTACGATATCGACAAATTGATCGTTCGTAGTTTGATTCTGATCGGCTGTCACCCAAATCTCCACATTCTGCGCTTTAAAGAAGGAATTTATCTGAGGCAGATTATTCAAAGCATCCTCGAAAGTATTTCTATTATAATGTGAAAGGAAGAAGTGCCTATTCTCATCGTAATCATCGGCGCGCAATTCATATTCCTGATATTGTGCACCTCCTTCTACCTGAATATTTTTCTGTTGTGACCTTTGCTGCGAGGCAAGGGCAGTGATAAACAACCTTCCGAACTGCAAGTCTGCTTTGATACCAAATAGTGATTGCGCTCCCTGAATCAAGTTGGAGGGCAGGGGCAAAGCCACATTTCCCGCCTCTATATTTTTTATGATCTCATCTTCATTGTCATCGCCGGCAATATAATCTATATTGATCTGCTGGTCGAAGTTGAAGGTACTTTGGGTGTTAAAATTCGAAGAAATCTTCATTTTTTCACCTATTTGACCATTGAGGTTCATATTGATCCCCATGTCAAAATTGAAGAAAAATCTTTGCCGCGTCCGTTCCAGTAGGAGTGGATTTTGAATATTCTGGTAAGTTCCACCCAGTGTCAAGTCGACATTTCCCTTTAGGTCAGTGACTATCTCTGAGCCGCCAAATAATCTATCGATGAGTGATCGGTTGATATCGTATTTTTCGAGGGGATCCGGCACCCCGCCCTCCCGATCATTCCCGCTCAACCCGGCCAATCTGTCGAAATAGCTTCTTTCCTGCTCTTTGGATTTGTAATCGAGATATTCCTGAAAGGACATATAGGTAGGAGCACCATAATACTCGTCGCCAATTCTTTTGGAAAGAATATATTGCCCGGAGACAGGATCATATTCCACTTCTGTACGTATGGAGGGTGGATCTTTCAGGTCGAAAGGGTCATTATTGACCTTATTGTCAAACTCTCCAAACTCATTAGTATATGGAATAGTGTCAGTGAGAATGGTAGGATTTATATCTGTAGGCAACTCAGGTAATCTCGCTTCAAGACCCCGCCCCACTATCAGAAAAAATATAAAAACTATTACACTGCCAAGTAAATCCTTCTTCATAATTTGTTTATCACTCCACTAGATTATTGAGCGGTGTCAATCAAACGTAGTGCTGTATATTTTCTTGTCCTTTGAGATAAAATTAACAACCCGGGGGCAATTAACGATTCGTTAACGTCCATAAGTTTAACTTAATTGTTTCAGCGTGTTCTTAATTAGATCTTCGACCGATATTTCTTTGTCTGTAGCAGACCACACTTTATTCAAGATTGGCAACACTTTCAATCTTGGAAATCCGAGAGCAATGAGGGCGGACAAGGCTTCCTCCTTGATTGAAGGATTATTATTGCTCATGCTATTCACCACATCACCTTCTCCGGAATCTTTTATCACTTTATTTTTCAGATCGAGAATTATTTGTTTAGCCGTTTTGATCCCGATGCCTTTCACATTTTTAAATGTCAATTCATCTTCGGCGATGATTGCATTTCGGATGTCGCGCGGGGACACTGAGGAGCAGATCAGGCGGGCGGTGTTGGGACCTATTCCCGATACTGAAATCAGCTGGGTAAATAGAAATCTCTCCTCCTCCTCAGAAAAGCCATAAAGCGTATTGCTATCCTCCTTGATATGCTGATAAGTGAGAAGTCTGAGACTTTCCATCTTTTCTATGGCAGCATAGGTATGGAGACTGATATGCACCTGATATCCGACACCTCCGACGTCAATAACGACAAAGGTGGGGGACTTAAATGCAATGGAACCTTTTAAGTAATAGATCATAGGGACTAAATAAGTCGCAAAAATAGCAAAGCTATTGGTTTATTAAAAGGTTTTGGTGTTTGAATGTGCTTTATATTCAAAAATATATGAAAAAATCGTAATGTGAGGGGAGAAATCCCTGATTTGGAGGAAAAAATGGCGAATAATGTGAGTTTGCAAAAAACTTAATATTTAATTTTCTCGGTGATATAAAATTTGCTCAAATCGTCTTTGTTTTTATATTCTATAACTTCAGCGTTTTCGAGTTTTTGATAATTATCCTATATTTCTGTGGCGTGTCCCTGCGGGTCGGGCTATCCGCTATATCTTTTGCTCCGCTTCGCTGCACTAAAAGTATGCCGCTTCTATCCCTCACGCGGGGGAGGATTTATCAAATCAATTTTAACCATAATACAACATGAAAACTAAGCGCCGAAGGGGAGAAACAACTTAGAGGTGGGTGAAAGCCCACCGTATCAATTCGAAATATCAATCAACCCTGAATGGGCGTAATAATTATTCTCGAACACAGTTCCTTCTTTCAATTCGAATTATGACCCATAGAATGGGTCAAATTATGTTAGAAAATGCATTATTTATCACTTCCGACCCCGGAGTGGGTCGAACAAATCAATTAAAGTTGAGAGACTTGCACCAATATTATTACACCCTTTCAAGGCTGGCAAATGGTACACGGAATTTGAATGGGCTTCACCCATTCCTTTGATATTTCGCCCTTTCAGGGCTGAATTTTGATTGTTGTAAATTCCTTCCCTATGGCAATATCTCAACCTTATTCTTTCCTTCCGTTATTTTCACCCTCTGATTTAGTTTCAGGTCAGAGAAGGTCTCTGTGGGCTTGCCCGCGAAGGGCCATATCACTTGTAAATCGATAATTTTAGCGGCTTTGGCGAGACCAAAGTGAACCGTGAGTGGGTTTCCACCAAAGCTACCGCCCGGCGAAACTCTCTTCATGATTTGTTGTGTCTGTCCCGATTCGTCCTGATATCTCAATCGAAGCCTGGCCCCGAGCGCTGCCCTGTTGGATTTCGTGCCCTCCAGCTTTACGGAAAGGAATTTCCTGTCGCCCTCTTCAAGACTATTTAGAAACAAGGCATTCGCAAAATTATCCCCTTCGAAAGCTCCCCCCAATACAATGTAAATATCCAAATCCCCATCCCTGTCAAAATCCGCAAAAGCTACTCCATGCCCTTTTTGTAAATGGCCCAGTTGCGTGCTAGAAGTGGCATCCTCGAAGGTCTTTCCACCTAGATTGATATACATTTTATTGGGCAATAAAGAAGAGAAGGAGGGTGTACCAGTACCGAAATATCCATCCTCGAAGCCATCATTATTGATGTCGCCAAAACTAGAGCCCATGGTGTACATTGGTTTAATCATTCCCATCGTTTCGTCAACTTTATCAAAGTTAAGGTCACCTTTATTTCTGTAGAGCGCCGGTTTCCCTTTATATGGTTGTCCCATGTGAAAAGCAGCTTCCATGTAGGCTGCAGTGCGCGTTTCATCCAAGGAATAATCGGAAACAAAAATATCCTCCCATCCATCATTATCCATATCCCAAAACCAGCACGGGAAACTAACGATCGGCTCAGCAATACCCGCTTTTTCTGAAATATCTTCAAAGTTTATGCCCCCGTTTGCATTAGGGCCCTTATTAAGCAACAATTTATTGGGACCATCCAGAAAAGAAATGTACAGATCGAAATTACCATCATTATTAACATCCGCAGTGCTTACCCCTTTTATAAATCCCCGAAGATTGTTTAGACCCGACTCAGAAATCACATTTTTAAAGCTTGCTCTACCGGTTTTAGGGTTAATTCCTTGGTTAAGGTACAGTTCGCAAGGGCGATTTTTCTGCCCCCCATTCGATTCATTACCAATGAAAAGATCCACCCAACCATCATTATTGAAATCCACCCACACAGCACTGATAGTAGGGTAAAAAGACAGAGTACCAGAGGTAAATGTAACATCAGTGAAGGTGCCATCGCCATTATTTTTCATTAGTGAATTTGGGATCTCGCCCTCATCTCCATACCAAGATCCCCTCAGGATGAGAAAATCGAGATAGCCATCGTTATCATAATCGGCATGTACCATGTGAAGCCCTCCAGTTACTCCATGAAGTCCGGTGTGAATGGTCTTGTCCACAAAATTGCCTTTTCCATCATTTTCAAAATATCTTATCTGATCCTCATAACCCCACGAAGAGGCAATCACATCTACGAATCCATCATTATTAAAATCATCTACAATAGCTCCTCCGGCCAAGCCGGAAATATCCAATCCCTTCGTCCTTGCTATATCTCTGAAAATCGGTGCTTCAACATTGTCAGTGAAATATTTACTCGGCAACCTATATTGAGGAGGTACACTCGCAGGATATTTTCCCAAAGTCATATATGCCAAATTTAACATCCAAATTGACTCGAAATCACTCGGATAATCTTTTAATATCTGTTCGAACAACTGAATCGCCCGCTTCGAAGATTGGGTAATTTTAAATACGGCTTCTCCCGAAATAGGAAAAATACATGATGCGTCATTGGGTCTTTCAATACAATTATTTACCTCTGATAGTCTGTAATAATTCAGTGCAAGAAGTTTTCGAATATTATATAAAAATGAAGGATTTATATTTGGTTTATTCTCAACTTCACTTAAAAGCTGCTCATATTCTACTATTGCCGTTTCATTTTCACCCGCACTTAGTAATTCATAACCTCTTAATGTCTTGATTTGAAGGCTATCTTCATAAGTTTTTGCTGTTGATAGTATGTTATTTAAGACTTGTGCCCTCAAGCTGTTAAATGCATAACTCATCTTCTTAGGATCCATTTTTTCAACCGAGGTTCTCACCAATTGAATCATATGGGCTGTCTCATTGGTAGCAACAGTAGTTGTTTTTTTTTCTTCGGCTTTTTCCTCGCAACTTAATAAGGTAAAGCTGAGACAAACTATGAAGATGCCTAAATATGATATTTGAATTCTACCTTGCATTTACTATGAATTTCTAATAACTAAGTTAATATTTTGACTCCAAAAATAAATTTACTCAAATTAATTGGATAATAATTTCAGTTGCTAAATTATAAATAAATGAGTACCAACAAAAAAAAATAAAGTTCTTTTAATTAAAAAGAGGAATAACGATATTATTTTGTCATTCCTCGATTTTTTTACTATTTTTTCTTAATCAAATATTTCTATACTGTAATAATTAATTTTTTAAAAATTATATTCCACTCCTGCAGTAATAAATCTAGGCACTCCAACTCTTATTCCTTGGGGTCTTCTAGAAACTATATATCTTTCATCAGTTAAATTTTTCACACTAATATTAAATGTAGTATTCCACTTGGAAACTTTATAAGCAAGATTGGTATCAAAAGTCATATAAGCGTCCAATAATCCTGATTGTCCATTTGCCGAAGGCTCGATGGAATTTTCAATATCTGTAAACTGCTCGCCTATATAATTACCTGTAATTCTGAAAAATAAGCCTTTGACTGTCTCAAAAGTTAAAGATGAATTAATAAAAATTTCAGGCGCGTAAGGTGTCTTATTCCCTGAAATCGACTCACCTCCGCTGAACCTTTCTCCATCAAATTGCGCATCGACAAAGGTAAAATTGATATCGTATATCAAGGAAATATTTGCTAAACCTGCCATCTGTGAAATATCTGCAACAATTGAAGTCTCAAGCCCTCTATGTAGCGTCTGACCACCATTAATTAAGTCAGTTCCTGTCCCCCCGCTTGACTCAGAAACAGATATTATTTGATTTTCGAAATCCATATAAAATCCGGTCAGTTCCAAATAAAGTCCTTTCCAAACATTAGTTCTTAAACCTAACTCATAATTAATACTCTTCTCAGCTTCCAAATCATAAACAATCCCTGAATTAAGAATAGCATCCTTCGTTCTAGGCGGAGCAAAACCGGTGTGAACACCACCAAAAATCGCAATATTATTGATAGGTTCATAAGTAAATCCAAGCCCGGGAATCACAGCCACGATATTATTGTCATTTATGATGGATGTGTCTGTGACAACACCATTGTACCGGCCTCTTAAAATATCTCTTTCATAGGAAAAACTTTCCAGCCTCGCGCCCAAATGGATGCTCCAACGATCTGTCAAAGTTGTTTGATTTTGAACATAAGCACTTACAGCTCTTCCCGTTCGAATCTCATCTTCTACGATGTTTCCCGAACCGGCATCGAATTTCGTTCCATTTATCCTTTGCTCAAATGCTCTCTCATACAAATACCTGGCACCTACTTTCATTTCGTTGGCTACCCCTCCAATATCATATTTTGATGTTAATCTCGACTCAATCCCCGCTACTTCAAATCTCCTGTTTCTATTTCCGGTAGAATTTCTCATGTAAATTGCACCTGATGGGATTGACTCGTCACCCCAGGTAACGCCTGTCCAGTTAGCTGGAGGGGTATTAGTACTGCCATTACTTGAAAAATCCTGTCTCCTCCAATCCCTTGTTGTGGTAAAGC
>CALCSX010000123.1 GCA_937894165.1 uncultured Saprospiraceae bacterium
TTGATTATGAAAAATTTTACTGTTCATACTATCGAATCATGTAAAAAGCAAATCCTAATGGACTCCCCCGAAACAAATCGAAGTGATAATAGTAATCCATGGATTTATGTCACAATGGAAAGTCATATAAATAGGAAAGATTTAATTGAAATATTAAAATTTTTAAATGAGCATAAGATAGAATATCATTTTGGACTGGATGATACTATTCTTAATTTGTTTTATAATAATGAAAAGAATAAATGGTAAGAATAAATCCGGGCATTATCATAATTTTTTTATTCTTTATGACAGTAACTACTTCAGCCCAAAACAAAATAGATTACCTCTCCTCTAACAGAATTGATCTACGCCACGAAAACCCCACATTTGCCCATTCAGAATTCAATATTATCGGCTTTGGAGCCCTTCACGGCAGCTCGAAAACGTATGAAGCCGAGCTCATCATTTTTAATTCATTGCTAGAGGCAGACCTATTAGATTATTATATCATAGAAACCAATTTCAGCCATGCCTACTATTTCCAAGAATATTTGCTGACAGGAGATGAAAAATTATTAAAGGAGCTTACCCTCGCATTCCAAACTATGGTTTCTCAAGAAGGTACCATCGAAACATTTAATCATTGGAAAAATATAAGAGAATTAACTCTTAAACACCCTGATCGTCACATAAAAATCATAGGTTGCGATGTGATCAACGAATACCGTTTTCCAATAAAGCATATTTTACAGCTAACCGAAGAGAATCCATCTTGGCAAGAAAGAGAGAATCTCGTTCGGGTGGAAAATCAAGAAGATTTTGATTTTTCAATGTGGAACAAGGAGATTAAAACATATATAAAATCCTTTGTTGAAGATTACTTAGACAACAAAGAAAAGTACAAAGAACTCATTACAGATTTTGAAACCTTCGAACATATTATTCAAAATATCAATTTTAACTTCCAAGAAAAAAGAGATAGAGAGAAGATAATTTTTGATAATTATATGATCCTCCACTCTCGTTACAATTTGGCAGACAAAAAGCAATTTGCCAAATATGGCTATTTTCATGTTCAAAAAAGCCGGGAGGATTCCTACCCTTCCTTTTTTACTCGATTGATCGAAAACAATGTCTACGAAACAGAAAACATTGTCACAATTATGGGCTATTTGACCAAAAGTAAAGTACTTTGGGATAAAAAATACGATAAAATCGGCAATTATAGTGGATACTCAACTAAAGCAGGCTTTGGAATAGCAGATTACTGGAAAGAATATTTCAAGGGGATAAAATATTTGAAGAAAACTAAGTTCTCCGACTTGACTATGTATAAATTGAATCAAGAAGATTCTCCATATGCCATTGGAACTGATTTGGTAGAACTCAAAATGTTTCTAAAGGATCACAATACTACCAAATTAAAAGGCAAGAACACCTTGCAATTTATTGATTATGCTATTTTAATCAGAGACTCGAAAGCGCAGGTACCTATTGAGGAAATGAAGGATTAGAAGTAAACATTGATTTTTAATAGCAGAATCCATTTTTATAATTTTTTGTGATTGGATATAATTCTGTCTTCCTAACCATTTAACAAATAATTTGTTATATTAAATATCAATAATGAAGCAGAATTATTATTAATTGATTTGTTTCCTAAAAAACTAATTACACAAAATTTACTCGAACTAAAAACTAAAAATCATGAAATATTTAATTGCCATTATATTTTCCCTTTTCCTCCTTGGAGCATGCAGCAAAGATGACAACAGACAAACGGGTGTATGTTATTGTGAATTCTTCAGTGGTGACAAACAGGAATACGATTTGACTCATTTGTCGAGAGAAGAACAAATTGATGCCTGCAATACCCACAATACCAATGCAGGTAATTTTGCCGGAAGTTGTGAATTGGAGTGAAAATAACCATTTTCTGAAATGTAAAAAGCAATAGATCTGAATAGAATCTATTGCTCTTTTTTTTGAAAAAATCATAAATAGCCTATTCTAATTCTAACTAAAACCAATAAGGATTAGGCGAATTTAAAATCTCCCCAAAAAATAGCTGTTTCCCCCCATTTATCCTTCCTGAAATTGTCTCAACTTTGCGGAAAGTTTTTGTCATAATTTCTATATCATAAAATTTCAAATCATGAAACAAATACATTTTCTGGCGCTCTTCTCAGCTTTGATAATTTTTGCTTCTTCTTGCAAAAAAGATGACCATAACAACCCGGCTAACCTTCCTGAGATTTTAGAATGTGGAGCTTTCAACCAGGATAGAACTCTCATTAATGATCCTAATAAACCTATAGACTATATTGTAGATTGTATTTTGAGTATTAATAGTGCTAAAATAACAATAGAACCCGGAACTGTAATTGTATTTAATGCAGGTACAGGTATTGCACTTGATGGATCGGGATATCTCAATGCTGTAGGAACAGACTCTAATCCTATAATTTTTAAGGGTGAAACACCTCAAAAAGGCATATGGAGAGGAATTTACATTGAATCCTCCTCCCCTCTTAATGAACTAAATCATGTGCATATTGACGGCGCGGGTGGAAGTAGTTTTAATTCTAATGGTGATTTAGGAGCTATAATTGTCTGGGCTTCCTCAAGACTTAAATTACATAATTCAAAAATCACCAATAGCAGTTCCAATGGCTTGAATGCTTCTTATCAATCAAGCACTTTAGACCTTGAGAATAATATTTATGAAAATAATGATAGATATCCCATTTTCGCAGATAAAGCATACCTTCCTGACATGGATAAAAATAGTTCTCATACAGGCAATGGTGAAAATTTCATCGCCCTGGTAAATGTTTCAAATAATGCATCTAATGTGTTCATTCAGAAGCTGGATGTTCCCTACCTTTTCAAAACAAGTTCAATGAATGCTTTTACCTACAATGTAAATGTAGAAATAGAAGCAGGAACAAGAATTGAATTTGAAAATCAAACCTATATCAGAATTAATGAAAATGGATCTTTGAAAGCTGTCGGATCAGTAAACGAACCTATAGTTTTCACCGGTTTTGATGGAATTCCATCATCTTGGAGAGGTATTGAAATGTGGCACACTACATCGCCACTAAATGAATTCCAACATGTCATGTTTGAATATGCAGGACAACCATCAAACAACAAAGCACTCTATCTATGGGCAAATCCAAGAGTTCTTATACATAACTCTACATTTAAAGATATTGAAGGCTGTGCTATTTATAGTGGTGGTGCAGGATCTTCTAATTTAACTCAAATGAATAATAACTTCATTAATGTAGGTACAGAAACTTGCAATTAATTTTTTGTTGTAAAAATGCTTATCGAGAAAAAAATTATAATACTATTTGGTTAAGAAAAGCTTATTCAAATAGTATTATAATTCAGATAATATTTATGAAAAAACTAAAAACATATTACTAATAAACATTTTAACTGTTATGCCAAAATCAATAAAAAATGGCGGTTTCCCCTGATTTATTTGATTCAAAGATGATTCAACTTTGCAGAAGTTTTTGTCAAATTTCTTTATCATTTAATCTTGAATCATGAAAAAAATAAATTATTTATTCTTTAGCCTCTTGCTACTCGTCCTTGCTTCATCTTGTAAAAAAGAAGATCCAAACAACCCAGCCAATCTTCCTGAAATTCTTGAATGCGGTGCTTTCAACCAGGATCGGACACTTACCAATGATCCAAATAAACCTATTGACTACATTGTAGATTGCCTGATTGACATTGGGAATGCGAAAATCGTAATTGAGCCGGGAACAGTTATTGTATTTAACGCCGGCACCGGAATTGCTGTTGAAGGCGCAGGATACCTTAATGCTGTTGGCACAGCTTCCGCTCCGATAATAATGAAAGGTGAATTAGATCAAAAAGGTATATGGCGAGGTATTTATGTAAATTCCTCTTCTCCACTTAATGAACTTACTCACGTTCACATCGACCATGCAGGTGGTGATTCCTTCAACTCTAATGGCGATTTAGGAGCAGTTGTAGTGTGGGCTGAAGCTAGGCTCAAAATGCATAATTCCCGAATTACGAACAGTGGCTCCAATGGTATTAATGCCACTTATAACTCTATAACACTTGATTTGAAAGACAATATCTTTGAAGATAACATAAGATATCCTCTTTTCATTAGTCAATTTAACATCCCACAGATGGATGTAAATAGTAGTCATGATGGAAATGGTGAGGATTTCATAGCTGTTGAAAGCTCATCGGCTGGTGGAAATAATGTGACTATTCAAAAATTGGATGTTCCCTATTTATTCAAAAGCAGCTCCTTTAACGATTTTACATACAATGTCAATGTCGAAATTGAAGCAGGTACAAGAATTGAATTCGAAAATCAAACCCATCTCAGGATAAACGAAAATGGTTCTTTAAAGGCTGTTGGTACATCTACAGAGCCAATAATCTTTACAGGTACAGATAATGTGCCGGGATCATGGGCTGGAATCCACATGTACTTTACTACCTCTCCTTTAAATGAATTGAATAACGTCCTTATTGAGTACGCAGGTCAAGGCTCTGATAATGTTGCTTTGTATCTTTGGGCAAATCCTAGAATAAAAGTTGAAAATTCTACTTTCAAAGACATTGAAGGTTGTGCAATTTATCATGGCGCATCCAATGCTTCTAATTTTACATCAAATAATATCACTTTCGATAACGTCGGAACTCAATTTTGCGACTAATTAAAAATCTCCTTTTGTAACTACTCAGGTAGATGCTTTCAATAGATAAAAATGAATTATTTTTCGTCAGACGAGACTTCTTTTTTTGCTATACCAATTTAATTTGGAATGCCAAAAAGATTAACTTGAGATTTGATTCATTGCGAGGCGCAAAACGCATTCATAGCCAAAGCTATTGAGAGTATTTGCAACGACGCACTGGGTCAAATCTCTGATAAGATTAAAGGTAATTTCAAATTTAATTGGTATTTGTAGCAGCGCTATTGACAAGAAAAGAGACGAAGTATCACGGAAAATAAACATTTTTAGAT
>CALCSX010000124.1 GCA_937894165.1 uncultured Saprospiraceae bacterium
AGTACATAGGATACAAATTCTCTGCTTCCTGTCTCCGGTCCTTTGTAAGCAACTAATTCGAAGCCGAAAGCAGCCTGATAATACATTGAAGACTGTTTCGCATTTCCCACATAGAATTCAATATAATCTGTTCCATTAATCGGAAATACATCCGTGTTTTGTGTGAGTGTTTGTTCTTTAAATTTTGTTTCCATTATTTTATTTTACTCGGTTAACCAACTTTTATAATAATCCTTATCCTCTATTCCCACTGCATGTTCCGTCATTAGAAGTGGCTTGAATGTATCAACCATCACAGCCAACTCTTTCGTATCAAAAGCACCAATACTTTTCTCCACAGTGCCGGGATGAGGTCCATGTGGAATTCCACCCGGATGCAAAGTAATCATTCCTCTTTCCACATGCTTTCTACTCATAAAATCTCCATCTACATAATATAACACCTCATCGCTATCAATATTGCTATGATTGTATGGAGCGGGAATGGACAATGGATGATAATCAAATATCCTAGGCACAAAGCTACATATTACAAAGCCTGCTGTATGGAATGTTTGATGAACCGGAGGTGGCTGATGAATCCTTCCAGTTATAGGTTCAAAATTATGAATTGAAAATATATATGGAAATAAAAATCCATCCCAGCCCACTACATCGAAAGGATGATTTAGATAGTGGTAAGGATATATCTGATCTGACTTTTTTATATAAAACTTAAACTCGCCCTTCTCATCAATGGGCTCCATATATTCCGGCTTAATTATGTCCCGCTCACAGAAAGGTGAATGTTCCATTAACTGCCCATATTCATTTCTATACCTATGAGGAGTAGTAATTGGACTGCGGGATTCAACAATCAACAATCTGTTATCTTCATTGTCAAAATCGATTTGATATATCGTCCCTCGCGGCACCACAATATAATCTCCATACTTAAATTTAAGGCTACCATACATGGATTTCATTATGCCTGACCCCTCGTGGATAAAAATGACCTCATCTGCATCAGCATTTTTATAAAAATAATCCTTTGTACCCGCTGTCGGAGCCGCTAAAGTTATTTGACAATCACTATTGACCAATACCGGCTTTCTGCTGGAAAGAAAATCTGATTCTGTTCCAATCTTAAATCCTGCAAGGCTCCTATGCTTTAATTGCTTGCTATGTACAGTTTTAGGCGTAACATCTATAGGATCTCCCACTTGCGTAATTTGAGTAGGAGCATTATAATGATATAAAATAGAATAATTTGAATGGAATCCCTCGGTTGAGAATAATTGCTCATGATAAAGCTCTCCAGTCTCTCTTCTAAACTGAGTATGACGCTTTTGTGGAATTTTGCCAAGTGAGTAATAGTGCATAGTTAATCCTTTTATTACAAGATTTGCCCAAAGATAATATTTTAATTTTTAGTTCTAAACAGTATTTTCCAAATATTGATCTGTACAAAACCTTAATCCTTTAGTTAATGTCTATAAATTCTCTATTGTTTAAATCAAATAATATTAGTGTAGTAAAGAGCAGACTTAAGATTTGGGCGTATCCCCACAGCCTCAAAATCTCAATCAGTAGTACCATTTTTTACAAGAAATTAATATAAAAATGATATTTATCATCAAGGCTGTGGGGTCGGTGTATTTCAGGGTTCCGTCAAGAAGGGTGACAGCTTTTTAGCTGTCACCCCTCTTGACCACCCGGACAAACCGGGTGCCTTCCATATACCTTACGCAGGATGCCTAATTCTCTAGCCTCTAAAAGCTACAGTAATCGCAAAAATTCCTCTATTTAAAGTGGCATTCCCCGATGGTTGCGGTGCTCCTTGAACTGCATATGGCAATACAGTATTTTGAAATTGGGTAAATGAATAACCCAAATCAAGTATGAAATTTCCGGCTCTAAAACCAATTCCTCCCGAATATACCGGTCTAATAGATGAATCATTTTTATAAGGACTTTGAACCAATCTGAGTCCACCTCTTATCCTCACCGGGTCAAAATTATATTCCCCACCCAAATTGACACTTAGAGAACTTGAAAGTTGGTTGTCAATATCTGAATTGACCACTCTTTGATTTTCTCTATCAGTAGGATTATTACTAAAAGCAGTGAAGTCATACCTACCACTTCTAAAATCCATATAATCAATTGATGCAGATAAGAAACCTGATCGGAAAATCTGACCTACACCTATATTAGCTGTCCAAGGACTGGAAAATCTGTAATCAAAATTTCCATTTATCGCATCATCAACGTTATTGTTACCATCATCATCTGTATAATCATATATCACCGAAGTAGAATAATCATCATTTAATCTATACCATGTAGGTGTAGAGGCAGAAATTCCAACTCTTGTATATGGTGTAAACTTATAAATCAATCCACCCTTTATATTTATTCCATAACCGGAAGTAGTAAGATTTTCATTGTAGGCAAGATTATTGAAAAAGTTGATGTCACCATCCGACGATCCGGACAAATTGGGATCAGACTCACGATAAGTGGAATTTTCTTCATATCTGTAAATGGGTATACCCACACTCATCCCTAAATTCAATTTTTGATCATAGCTACCCGCAACCCCCAGAACTATTTCATTATTTCTTCCACTATATTGAATCTCATGAGATTTATTGACAGGTCCTTCGTAAAAATCGAAATCTGTCAGATATGTACCGGACTGAGGATCGTATTCATAGATAGCACCAACATTATAAGCTAAGATAGCCTCTGTACTATTCAAACTTTCGGGCTCCAAGCCCAAAGCCAATCCGGTCCATCTGTCCAGAACTGTTCCGGCACTGGCACCCTCATAGTAGGTCTGACTACTGAACTGGTTTATTTGATTAATTCCAATACCAATATTCACATTGGTCCATTTAACATTTTTTGGTTGTGTTGATATTACAAAGCCAACATTTTCTATTCCAATTCCACTTCGCCTCTCGACATTATCAAGGGAATTCTGCGAATTCTGTAAAAATGCACGCGTATTATTCATCCTAAACGAAGGTGTAAAAATAAACATATTACTTTTGTATTCTCCCAATCCGGCAGGATTTATACTTAGCATTGTAAAGTCAGCACCAAGTGCAGTCGCTGATCCTCCAGTTGCCATGTAAGCGGCTGTTCCTTTCGGATCAATTTTTGACAAATTAAGTGCTTCATCAAAACTCTGCCCATATACTATAAGAGAACTTATTAATAAAATTACTGAAAACACGATTTTTTTCATGATACTATATTTTTCTTTAATTTACATTATTTGTAAACATAGATACCTTAGCAACAATAAAAATTGAACTGGTGGTTACTATGCGAAAACTTTTTTTTAAAAAAACAGGGTGGCACGAAGATTTAGTACCACCCTTATTTTATTTTATACAATATTTTTAAAAATTGTATTTATCTATTTCTTCCTCGGCTTCCACCTCCCCCACTTCTTGAAGGTGCAGAAGGACTGGAACTTCTTGATGGAGCATTATACGATGGGCTTGAACTTCTTGAAGGGCTTGAACTTCTAGATGGCGCATTGTATGATGGACTTGAACTTCTTGAAGGCGAGTTATATTGAGGTGTACTCCTTGATGGACTCGAACTTCTTGAAGGAGAATTATACTCCTGACTTGAACCTCTCGATGGAGAATTATACGATGGCGCAGAACTTCTTGTATTCGCTCTTGGCGGTGCGTATGTTCTATCAGGGCTTGTTGCTCTGTTAGTAGACTGACCTTGAGGCGTCGTGGTTCCTGAACTTCTGTTATAAATTTGAGAATCATACGATCTGGCTACATTAGGGTTAGTCACCTCACTCGTCATTCTATCTCTACCTGATTGTACTCTCACACCACCGTTGTATGACTGTCTATCTGTACTTCTTACTGTACCTCCTTGTTCTGCACTTCTGCCTGATGTTGAAGAAGATCTTGCAGTTACATCTCTTTCGGAACCTCTGTTTCCATTATCACCTACACTTCGCTCACTTGTTCTACCCTCATTAATTTGAGAAGCATTTCTTCCTGTAGTTCCGGGATTCGTTTGTCTAACTGTGCCTCTTGGACCTGCGGTTACTGCACCTGAATTTCCTCTTGAGCCGAAGTAAGTATTATTTGAGGAAGTACTTGCATCATTCCATGCATTTCCGCCCCATCCACCGCCGTAGAATCCTGGATTATAGAAGCCGGGATTGTAAAAACCCGGATGTCCCCATCCTCCCATTCCATAACCAAAGCCACCTCCAATGAATACTGAAGATCTATACATTCCAAAGCCGCCATAAGGCATATAGAATGAATTATAAGGATTGCACCAAGAGTCATAGAACCAGAAGTTATTGAACCTATTGAATCTATTCCATCTGTTGAATGGCATTCCATAGTTAATTACGAACATATTGGGCTGAAAGGAATAATAGAAAGGATCATACATGAATCCTGTCATCATAGGATCGTAGAACCCGAAATTACCACCTCTGTGGAATCGATTTATTCTTGATGAATAGTATCCGTAGTCATAATCTTCATAGAATGTTTCATCTCTATTATCATATGAAATCGTATTTTCTCTATCATAAGAATAAAAGCTATCATCTACCTCTCCGTTCGGATTGTAGTAAAGATCATCAAACTGACCAAATAGGACATTTCCGGTAAAGGAAATGAGGGCAGTAAGAAAGATTGTAATTAAGAAATTATTTTTCATGACTTTTATTATTATGTGTTTGCTAATTCTTTTCTGTCGCTAAGATAATGAATCTAAACCTGCTTTTCGTTAATTAAAGCTTAAAACTCATTAGAAAACTGTTAAACCTCCCTTTTTATTTAGGAAAATCAGTTGTTCACCTTTATCAATGATATATCCTTACTAAATGTTCCTACAGGACTGTTAAGATTATCATAAAGAAAATTTCTAATGCAACATGCTGTTTAGAAATAAATATCTTATGGATACAGACTTAACAAACTTTAAATTAATTACTTTTACAGCTTATTTAAAAAATTAATATGTCAAAAGAGTTAACGAGCAGATCGGAAGATTATTCGGCGTGGTATAATGATATCGTCAAAAAAGCCAAATTAGCGGAGCATTCCGCTGTGAGAGGTTGTATGGTAATTCGCCCACATGGATTTGCTATTTGGGAAAAGATCCAAAGACAATTGGATGATATGTTTAAGGAAACCGGTCATGTCAATGCCTATTTCCCATTATTTATCCCCAAGAGTTTTCTGAGTAGAGAGGCCGCGCATGTGGATGGTTTTGCGAAAGAGTGCGCAGTTGTTACCCACCACAGGCTGATGAATGATCCCAACGGCAATGGAATTATTGTAGATCCCGATGCTAAATTGGAGGAGGAATTAATTATTAGACCTACTTCTGAAACTATCATATGGAACACTTACAGAGATTGGATTAAATCTTATCGAGATCTCCCTTTATTGATTAATCAATGGGCGAATGTTGTCCGGTGGGAAATGAGAACAAGACTATTTTTAAGAACAGCGGAATTTTTATGGCAAGAAGGTCATACAGCTCACGCAACCAAAGAGGAAGGCATTGTAGAGTCAAGAACTATGTTGGAGGTATATGCAGAGTTCGCTGAAAAATATATGGCCATGCCAGTGATTAAAGGTATCAAGACTGCAAACGAAAGATTTGCAGGTGCCGAGGAGACTTACACAATTGAGGCTTTAATGCAAGATGGTAAGGCATTGCAGGCAGGTACTTCACATTTCTTAGGTCAAAATTTTGCCAAAGCTTTCGATGTCAAATTTTTGAATTCGAATAATCAGGAGGAATATGTATGGGCTACTTCTTGGGGTGTATCTACAAGATTGATTGGCGGTTTGATAATGAGTCATTCAGATGATCAGGGATTGGTAATACCTCCGAAATTAGCACCGATTCACGTGGCAATTGTACCCATACCAAAACCTAGTGAAGAAATAACAGAAGTTGCCCTAGAAATTATTAAAAAATTGAAAGCCAAAGGAATTGTAGCCAAATATGATGACGATGAAAGAAATCGTCCGGGCTTCAAATTTGCGGAACATGAGATGATGGGAGTCCCTGTACGATTGGGTATTGGAATGAGGGACTTGGCGAATCAACAGGTCGAGGTGGCTAGAAGGGACACTAAAGAAAAATCCTCTGTTTCATTAGAGGGAATTGATGTTTACATTGAAAATTTGCTGGAAGAAATTCAGAACAACCTCTTCGAAAGAGCTAAAACTTACAGGGATGAGCATATCACAAAGGTAGACACTTTGGAGGAATTCATGGAAGTCCTGGAAGGAAAAGGTGGATTCATCAAGGCACATTGGGATGGCACCACGGAAACTGAACTCAAAATTAAAGAATTAACTAAAGCAACAATTCGATGTATCCCTTTGGATAATGAGCCGGAGGACGGTAAATGTATCCTAACCGGAAATCCAAGTGTGCAGAGAGTACTCTTTGCAAAAGCTTATTGATTTACCTGATTTTTAATTTTTCTTACAAAGGAATATATACCTGCAGTTTTATCCCACGATAGCTGCGGGTATTTTTTTTCTTCAGGTCCGAATCGTCTAAAAAATTCTTTTACCCCGGGGACATCTGACCCTTCAAAATCAAAACTATAATCTGAATTCGAATTTTCTTGAATAACTTTATCCATTAAAAATGCCATAGAATATGTATCGATCCCTTTTTGGTTTGATGAGCCTAAAATATGGGTAATACGTTTGCCAAAGAATGTAAAAACTGATTGAGTTAAGATTTCATTATTTTTATCAGAAACTTGATAAATGGCTGCTCTCCTCTTCTCAACAAGTACATTTATCAAACTTTTAATAGCCCATAAATTCTTTGACTTTAAGGTGAGTTTTTTGTTTAAATTTCTTTGATAAAAATCTAAAACTTCATCAGCTGAAACGTAACACTTCGTTAACTGTAAAGAAGAAGTCTTTTTTATATTTCGACAGAGGGACCGGGAGTAATTAGAATAAATTTTCTCATAATTTCTTCTTAAATCAAGAATAAAATTTGTTCGTGGGATCACCTCTACATTTTTAGGGAAAGTAATCCAATTTCCTTCATTTAAACTAAGGTTAGCTACTTTAAAGTTTTCATACAAAAAATTTATAGCCTCATTCAAGAATAAATTTCTTTCCAGAAAAAAATCATTTGAAATAAAAAGTCCAAGCTGTTGAGAAAGAACAGGTTGTGCTAAATATTTGCTTAGGATCGAATTTTTTTCGAAAAATGGTAAAACTGCCTTGTAATCGTCAAAGACTAAAGCTTTCCATTTATATCTTGTAGATGAATCAAGATAATCAGATGTAGCATAAATACGAGGACTTGAAGAATTTTCTATAAGTGCATCCCATTTCTCAATATCAATATTATCCCGTGCAACAATTTTAAAATTCACAAATATTTTATTTCAATAAATTAATAAATATGAGCACAAATACATGTATACTTTTATTTCGAAAAGAAGTACATTATTATTGGAGCAATTTAAGAAACACATGAATTCAATATAAAGATTAAACATCGAAATATTAAATTGAAAATGATAAAATTTTTACTTTCAAAAAAAATAATTGATCAGTTTGGGACGTCTAAGCTCATCAATTATTTGTAATTTTGGCAAAAATCAGAAAAATGGCAGATAATAAAGTAATATTTTCAATGAGTGGGGTTAGCAAAATCATCCCCCCAAACAAGACAATTTTAAAGAATATCTATTTATCGTTTTTTTACGGTGCAAAGATTGGCGTTTTAGGACTTAATGGTTCCGGAAAGTCTACATTGCTTAAATTAATAGCCGGTATTGATCAGAATTATCACGGTAAGATAGTTTTTGATCGGGACTATAAAATCGGTTATTTGGCGCAGGAGCCGGAACTTGACGAAAATAAAAATGTAAAAGAATGTATTGAGGAAGGAGTTGAAGAGGTTATGAGTTTGCTAAGGGCTTATGAAGAAATAAATTTAAAGTTTTCGGAGCCCATGAATGATGATGAGATGAATAAACTCATTGAAAAGCAGGGGGAATTAACCGATCAATTGGAGAAAGTAGATGCTTGGAACATTGACAATAAAATTGCTATAGCCATGGATGCCCTGAAATGTCCACCGGCGGATGCTAAAGTATCAGTTCTCTCCGGTGGAGAAAGACGTCGGGTTGCATTGGCCAGATTGTTATTGACTAAACCTGATATTTTACTATTGGATGAGCCGACTAACCACCTTGATGCTGAGTCAGTAGCTTGGTTGGAACAATACCTGGCACAATTTCCCGGGACAGTTATCGCAGTAACACACGATAGATATTTCCTTGACAATGTGGCAGGATGGATTTTGGAGTTGGATCGTGGTGAAGGTATTCCATGGGAGGGTAATTATTCAAGTTGGCTAGATCAGAAAGCCAAGCGATTGGCTCAAGAGGAAAAGCAAGAGTCCAAGCGTAGAAAGACACTCGAAAGAGAGTTGGAATGGGTTAGAATGGCACCTAAAGCCAGGCAAGCCAAGAGCAAGGCAAGATTGAGTGCTTACGACAAGATGGCTTCACAAGATACAAAGGAAAGAGAGTCTAAATTGGAGTTATTCATACCGAATGGACCTCGATTAGGGGACAATGTAATTTCTCTTCAGAATGTCACTAAAGGATATGGAGACAGGACGCTAATTAAAGACTTAACATTCGATGTGCCACGAGGAGCAGTCGTAGGGATTATTGGTCCAAATGGGCGAGGTAAATCAACCTTGTTTAGGATGATAATTGGGAAGGAAAACCCTGACAGTGGAAAGGTGGAGATAGGAGAAACCGTAAAATTGTCTTATGTGGATCAGAGTCACGAGGACCTGAAGCCTGACAAGTCTATTTATGAGGTTATTTCCGGTGGTAATGATATGATTACAGTGGGAAGTTCAGAATTAAATGCTAGAGCATATATTAGTAAATTTAACTTTAGTGGATCAGACCAGGGCAAAAAAGTTAGTATCCTTTCTGGAGGGGAAAGAAATAGAGTCCATCTCGCGATGACCTTGAAGGATGGAGGGAACGTACTTTTACTGGATGAACCTACCAATGATATTGACGTTAATACCTTGAGATCATTGGAGGAGGCAATCGAGAATTTTGCCGGATCTGCTCTTATCATTTCGCATGACAGGTGGTTTATTGACCGATTGGCAACGCACATTTTATCTTTTGAAGATGATAATAATATCATCTTCTTCGAAGGCAACTACAGCGATTATGAAGAAGCAAAAATGGAAAGACTAGGAGAGACTCCTAAAACCAGATTTAAGAATTTATTATCGCTATAGTTTTACCAGATTGAAAAATTATTTAATGAAGACCGATACCCGGACACAATTAGACAAGAAAACAGCAGTGAGAGCCTTTGAGTTAATGTGCACTGCGAAGACTATGTCTGAGACCTATGAAAAGAATTTTAAAGTAGCATCGAAATATGTTCATGCTACATCCCGAGGACATGAAGCCATACAAATAGCGACCGGAATGTTATTACGACCATGCGATTATCTGTCTGCTTATTACAGAGATGATGCGATGTTGCTGGCTATTGGTATGAAGCCATATGATTTAATGTTACAGTTATTGGCTAAGAAAGACGATCCATTTTCCGGAGGAAGGACATACTATTCACATCCAAGTCTTAATGATCCGGACAAGCCAAAAATTCCACATCAATCCTCAGCGACCGGTATGCAAGCTATACCTACCACAGGAATTGCGATGGGAATAAGGTATCGAGAGAAGCGGGGTATGATGGATTTCTTTACTGAGCCGGATCCGATAGTGGTTTGTTCTTTGGGGGATGCCTGTATCACGGAAGGAGAGGTAGCAGAAGCTTTTCAAATGGCGGCTTTAAAACAATTGCCTATTATCTATTTGGTTCAAGATAATGATTGGGATATTTCAGCGAAATCTGAAGAAATTCGTGCAATGAATGCTGCTGAATATGCGGAGGGTTTCAAAGGAATTGAAATACGATCTATAGATGGAACAGATTTTAGGACTTCGTATGAAACTATGGCTGAGGTAGTTGATATAGTTAAAAAGGAAAGAAGGCCTTTTCTAATTCATGCTACAGTTCCCTTGCTTAATCATCATACTTCAGGTGTAAGAAAAGAGTGGTATAGAGATGACTTAGAAGAGGCGAAAACGGATGATCCTTATCCAAAAATGAGACAATTGCTATTGGAGATGGGTGTTTCGGAGGATGAGATAACAGATTTAGAAAATAGTGTACTAACAGAAGTAGAGCAAGCATTCGAGAGCGCTAAAGGTGCTGCAGATCCCGATGCCGAGGATTTGTTTAATCATGATTTTGCACCCGAGGTCACTTTAAAAGAGTCAGGGATTCGCAAGCCTGAAAACGGAGACGAAAAGGTGATGGTTGATTCAGCTTTATTTGCTATTCAGGAGATAATGGAAGCTCACCCGGAGAGTTTACTTTACGGACAAGATGTCGGAGGAAGACTCGGCGGCGTATTTCGAGAGGCAGCCACCTTAGCCCAGAAATTTGGGGAGGATCGGGTATTCAATACCGCTATTCAAGAGGCATTTATCATTGGATCAACAGTGGGTATGTCGATCGTGGGTTTGAAACCTATAGTAGAAGTGCAATTTGCGGATTATATTTGGCCGGGTCTGAATCAACTTTTTACAGAGGTGAGCAGATCTTGTTACTTGTCAAATGGGAAGTGGCCAATAAGCATGGTGTTAAGAGTGCCGATAGGGGCATACGGCAGTGGTGGTCCATATCATTCCTCTTCAGTAGAATCGGTAGTTGCTAATATAAAAGGAATAAAGATAGTATATCCCAGTAATGGAGCAGATATGAAAGGCTTAATGAAAGCGGCCTATTACGATCCAAATCCTGTTGTAATTTTCGAACACAAGGGTTTATACTGGTCGAAAGTTCCGGGTACAGAGAAAGCCAGAACTGTTGAGCCGGATAAGGATTATATTATCCCATTGGGGAAAGGAAATATATTTCAATCCGCCAATGAAGAGGAAATAGCCAAGGGAGGTTCAGTTCTTGTCGTAAGCTATGGAATGGGTGTTCATTGGGCTTATCAGGCGAGCAAGAAGTGGCCGGGCAGGGTAGAAATTCTAGATTTACGAAGTTTATATCCCTTAGATGAAGAGTTGATATATGAAAGAGTGAAGATTCATGGACGGATTCTAGTGGTAACGGAAGAGCCGGTTAACAATTCCTTCGCTCAAAGTATATCAGCGAGAATTCA
The DNA here is from genome assembly GCA_937894165.1 of uncultured Saprospiraceae bacterium. GTDB lineage: Bacteria > Bacteroidota > Bacteroidia > Chitinophagales > Saprospiraceae > CALCSX01. Next base: position 11,269 of record CALCSX010000124.1, read on the forward strand.
GGAAAATTGTTTTGAGAGTTTAGATGCCCCGGTAAGAACAATTGGATCGGAGAATCTGCCTGCCATACCATTAAATGAGGTATTAGAAAAAACGATGATTTTATCTTCAAAAAAGGTGGAGGTGGCCATTGGGCAGTTGATGGCTTATTAGGAAATCGTGAAATAAAGGTTTGGAAATTATTTGAAACTGGAGTTATCTCCAGTGGATACATTATTATTTAATCTGCAAGTATATTTTTATTTGAATGATTAATAGGTTTAATCGTATCATTTTTATTCTAGTATTTCTTGAAACCTGCTTCTGCGTGAGGAGGGTAAAGGGCTGTAAGGTATGATCCCGCAGCCCTGCGGAGGGTCATACGGCACCCCGGAACACTCCGACCTCTGCGGAATTAAAGGAGCGGAGGGCACGCCACAAAAAAAAACAACCATTCTTAATGAGAATAAATACTATTTATTTATAATATTATTTTATTGTTTCTTATTTTCATACTTTTAAATTTTGAAAGATTGCATAAGGGTAAAATCCAGTTTATCATTATTTAAAAGAATCCATCTAGTTAAAAACAACCCATAATTCCAAATTCAGGTCCATGAAAATTACATTTTCTACTTTATTAATTTTCTTTTTCATATTAAATTGTGTCAAGGGTCAAGAGGCATTCTGGTCAGTTCAAGACGATAGAAATGCTTTAAATTCAGATATTCAAACGGTCTCGGCCATGCGATATTCTGTAGATATCGGAAAATTAAGATCAGCATTGGAAGCCGCACCGGTAGGAAAATTAAATGAACGATTAAGGTTATCGAATACTATTCTGCTACCAAATCCGTCGGGTGGTATCGATACGTTTGATGTAGTAAACTCTCCCATCATGCAAGAGGGATTAAGTGCGAAATATCCGGCAATTCAGACGTTTCGAGCTGTCAAAAAGGGTGATCCAACTGTCAAGGGATCCTTAGATATAACATATCAAGGTTTTCACGCCATGATTTTTGAAAATGGTGAACAATGGTTTATAGATCCTATCAATCGATTTGACAGCATTAACTATCAAGTTTATTACAAATCGGATTTCAGAACTGATAAAAGAATGATCTGTCTTGTAAATGACAGGCACGATCACGATCACAAGGAGCATTCGCATGATGATAGAGCTATCAGAGATTGTTCGTTACGAACGTATAGAACATGTGTTGCTGCCACAGGAGAGTATAGCCAATTCCATGGTGGGACGAAACCGTTAGCGCTATCGGCAATTGTTACATCAGTTAATAGGGTGAATCATATCCTTAACATGGATATGGCCATTAATTTGATTCTTATTGACAATAATGATGAGGTAATATATCTGAATGGATCATCTGATCCCTATTCCAATGGAGATGGTGGTGAGATGTTAGGTGAGAATATTGAAACTTTAAGCGATATAATTGGTTCAGCGAATTACGATTTTGGACATGTGTTCAGCACGGGGGGCGGTGGCGTTGCGTATCTAAATTCTGTTTGTGGTAATTCAAAAGCAGGAGGTGTGACAGGATCAGGCAGCCCGGTAAATGATCCTTTTGACATCGATTACGTTGCTCACGAAATGGGACATCAAATGGGTGGAAATCACACGCAGAATAATAGTTGTAATAGGGCAAATACAGCATCTTATGAACCGGGCAGCGCATCGACTATTATGGGTTATGCTGGCATTTGTTCTCCCAATGTTCAAAACAATTCCGATGCTTATTATCATGTGCGCTCTCTCGAAGAGATGACGGCATATATGTACAATGGCAATGGAAACAGCTGTGCGCAGCAAATAAGTTTAGAAAATACTCCTCCTGAAATAGTCAACGTACCGACCAATCTCACGCTTCCCATTTCAACTCCATTTGAGTTAACTGCAGAAGCAATTGATGATGATGGAGACGATTTACTCTTCTGTTGGGAACAATACAACAATGAAATAGGTGATATGCCCCCTGCTTCTACCAATCCCACCGGACCGGTTTTCAGAAGTCTTAATCCTACGTCAAATCCCACTCGAGTTTTTCCAAATATTGAAGCAGTAATCAACAATGAAACTCCTACATGGGAGGTTTTACCATCTGTATCCAGGGATATGGACTTTAAGGTGACTGTCAGAGATAGATTTGAGGAGATTGGGTGTATCGACACAGAAACTTCCAATTTAAATTTTGACAATTCTGCCGGTCCATTTCTTGTGACTTATCCCAATTCCAGTGGGATTATATTGCCGGCAGGAGTTCAGATTGGTGTTAGCTGGGATGTTGCTAATACTAGCGGTGGAGCCGTGAACGCAGCCACTGTGGATATATTTTTGTCTGAAGATGGTGGTTATACATACCCTTATTTATTGGCTGAGAATGTTCCAAACGTAGGAACTGCAGATGTTTTTATTCCTGCCATCGAAACAGAAATGGCAAGAATTAAGGTTAAAGGTAATAATCACGTTTTCTTTGACATTTCCGATAATAATTTCACCATTGAGACAAGTGAATCTACCTTCGTAGTAACAACGGATAAACTTTCTACCACTTTATGTCCGGGACAAAGCGATGCGATTATCTTTAGTTCGCTCGCACTTTTGGGATATACGGGAGAAATAACCTTCAGTCTTTTATCTCCAGCACCCCAAGGTCTATCAGTTAACTTTTCTGAAGATGTGATTGAGGTCGGAGAGAGTACAACAATGTCCATGATTTATAATTCCTTTAACTCGGGAGGCACCTACATTTTAGAAGTCTTAGCTTCGGACGGGGAAATTGAAAGAATCATAAATATCACTGTAAATTTGGTTGGACTTTTAAATGAATTGACATTATTTAGTCCGGCATTTGAAGAAAATAATGTTTCGATAAAGCCAACATTTTCCTGGTCAGAAGAAATAAGTGCAGAAAGTTACATACTAGAAATTAGTACAGATATTAATTTTGAAGTTGATGTTTACGAATTCTCAGGAATTCAAAGTAATAGTTATGAGATACCTGAATTTTTGGATCAATTGACTACTTATTATTGGAGAGTAATGTCTGTCAATGCATGTGAAAGCAGTCCTAGTGAATCATTCGGATTATTTCAGACCGAAAATTGTAAGATCTATCAGAGTCAGGATGTTCCCTTGACAATCCCTTCTAATCAAAGCACCTCAATAACAAGCAGTTTAATAGTTCCGACTACTTTTTATGATCAAATTATTGATTTGGATGTAATCAGTGTTTTCGGAACGCACACTTGGATGGAAGATCTTGTTTTTCGAATAAATAAGTCCGGAAATGAGGCGACTTTGGTGGAACAGGAATGCGGAGATGATAATGATTTCAGTTTTTCATTTGATGATTCGTCTTCTAATTCGAATATAGAATGCGGACAACCGGTGGGAATGGGCTTGACTTATCAACCCGTAGACAATTTGGACATATTTAACGGGATGGATCCGGCGGGAGAATGGAATATGGAAGTGGATGATGTATTTGCTGAAGATGGTGGTGTTCTGGAAAATTGGGGCTTAAAATTCTGTTTTGAAAATAATGTATGTAGTCCGGTGGGCATCCCTACGAATACAGGTATCTACATTGCAGATAGTGAGTGTACGGACGAATTTGGATGGACGCATTATTACAAGTCAGCCGCTGCCATGCCAATTACAGAGCAAGAAGTGTTACTTCTGTCCATCAAAAAAGATGGTGTAGTAGAAATCAACCCTAATCAGGTCGTTTTAGGTGTCGGAACGGATCCTGTTTTACATATGAATAATGTCGAATATGTTCCTAATCCCGGCATATGGTATGTACTGTCAAGATACTGGGAAGTAAATCCGAGCGTGCAACCCGGTTCTGCGGGATGTTTGGTAAGGTATTATTTTTTAGAGAATGAAATTGATGAATTGCTGGATGAAGCGGGGCAGGTGTATGGGCTGGGGTCTCTGAGGAAATTCAAATTTGATACCGGATCTAATATTGATCCCAATCCTGAAAATGGTCATCTTGAAGCAGGAGAAGCTGATTTTGTGTTAATTTATCCGGAGTATGATGAATACAATATCAAATTATATGCCGAGTTTGAAGTGGACGGCTTTTCCGGAGGCGGGCTTGGAGCGGGGGGAGAATTGCCTTTGCCGATTGAGTTATTGAGTTTTAGCGGAAAGGATACGGAAGAGGGTCATCATTTGATGTGGAAAACGGGGGAAGCCGAAAATTTTGATAAGTTTGAAATCGAGATTAGTAAAGATGGCAGATACTTTAGAAGTATAGGGACAATAATGTACAATGAAAATTTGTCGGATTATTTATTTATTAATACATTGATTGATTCTGAGATCACATATTACCGCTTGAAAATGATTGATGTTGATGAATCTGTAGCATATAGTCATATAATCTCATTGAAAAGGCAAAAACTTAGGGCAGTTAGTTTCTATCCGAACCCTGTGAGTGATATTTTGAATATCAAGATTACAAATGAATATTTAACAAAATCTGTAGAAATCATCAATAGCTTAGGTCAAACACTTACAAGTACTACGACGGTAGGTGAGGAATTATTTACAATAGATGTCCGAGATTTAGCTCCCGGAGTGTACTTTATTCGAATAAACAATGATTCGGAATTGGAATATTTTGAATTTGTAAAACAATAAGGATATTAAGTTTCTATCTATAATATTGAAGGGTTGTCTTTTACAGAACAACCCTTCTTTGTAGATCATGAGATGGGACTTCCCCAAAAAATTTGTATCTTAAACCACTTAAACGGCAAAGCTTTCACCGCAAGCACATGTTCTGGATGCATTAGGGTTGATAAAAGCAAAGCCTTTCCCGTCTAGACCCCCTGAAAATTCAAGTGTTGTATCAAAGAGGTATAGAAAGCTTTTCAAGTCAGTTACCACTTTCACGCCATTGTCTTCGAAGACCTGATCTCCGGGTTTGGATTCACTATCAAAATCCATTTGATAGCTCAAACCTGAACAACCGCCACTAATAACTGAAACTCTAAGAAAATGATTTCCATTCATCGCCTTCTCCTCCATTATTTCATGGATTTTCTCTTTTGCACTATCTGCTACGTAAATCATTTGAATAAATTTTCATTTACATAAATATTGAATAAACAAAATAACAAATGCAAAGATATAAAAGTTCTTTGGTTGAATGCTTTGTCAATCAATGGGATCTAAATCTACCCCATCTTCAATCAAATGCCACATGGGATTCTGCTCTCGCAATTTGTTAACCTCCAGGATTATAGCATTTGCTACCATATCTACCTGGTCGAATTTAGTTTCGTATCCTAAACTAATCCTAACGGAGGCTTTTGCCTGTCTTTCCTTCAGACCCATAGCAGTTAAAACATGAGAAGGGCTGAGCGAGGCCGAGGAACAGGCTGAGCCTGTCGATATGGCCAAGGAATCCTCCAAATTAACTATAAGCTCTTCCGCATTTGTCCATTCAAAACAAATATTCAGGGTATTGGGAAGCCGCTTAACTGAAGTGCCATTTACGAAAGACTTTGTTATTTTTTTTGATAACTTATTCTGAAGATCATCTCTCATTTTAGAAACCCCCTCAGCCTTCGCTAAATTAAGGAGCGCTATTTCTGAAGCTTTTCCCATTCCGACAATGGCCGGTACATTTAAGGTACCAGAGCGCAGGTTATTTTGGTGTCCGCCTCCGTGAATTTGCGGAACAATTTTTATTTTTGGATTTGCTGAATTAATATAGAGCACACCAATTCCTTTAGGGCCATAAAATTTGTGGGCAGATAAACTCATCAAATGTATACCGAGTGCTTTGGGGCTGGATGGTATTTTGCCCACGGCTTGAGTTGCATCTGAAAAAAGTATTATTTCTTTTTCATTACAAATTTGAGCAATCTCTTCCATAGGTTGAATGACACCGGTCTCATTATTTGCCCACATAATTGAAACAAGTATCGTTTTTGGACCGATAGCATTTCTCAATACATCGAGGTCAATAAGTCCATTTTCATCGACATTCAGATAGGTAATGTCTGCATTGCACTTAGATTCAAGATAATAACAAACATCCAACACTGCTTTGTGTTCGGATTTTACAGTAATAATGTGATT
>CALCSX010000125.1 GCA_937894165.1 uncultured Saprospiraceae bacterium
CCGATCATTTCCCCTCCTACAAGATTGGTCAAGCCCGCAATTTGTGAGCCACTTACATCTTTTCTGTTGATATTGAAGAGGCCCCCCACCTCAACGCCTTCGACCCCGTAACTGTAGCCTCCGATTATATTGATCGAAGTTTCATTTTTTACCGTACCCGCAATATTTAAATTGGTGCTGGTACCGGGCGTCAGGGAAAGTTGAAATTTCTTTTTGGTATACCCTTGGATATTTTCAGTATGTGTAAGCAAAAACCCGGGCAGCGTCAACTTTCCAATTGGGTAAGCTTCTACGTTTTTAATTGGAATGCCACCAAGAATTTCAGGCTGAATTATTTTGGCTCGCTCCTCCTTGGTCAAAGTCAATTTTACTGTTTGACTGGTGGGTAAAAGCACGACTGAAGTATCCTTGTATCCGGTTTTGCTAATGGACAAGACCAATTCCGGCTTTTTATGAATAAGTTGCAGCTTGAAATAACCCAAAGTATCCGTCAAGACCGATTGAGAGCCGAAAATATCCAAAACCGTAGCCTCTTTAATCGGTTGGCCACTTTTAGCATCAATTACTTTGCCTTGGACTATTATTTCCTTTTTTTTTACGGGTTTTGCAGTTTTTTTGAGTAAAATGACATTGTTACCGGAGGTTTTGATGTCGACTTGACCGGGCAAAATAGAAGGTAAAATTTCCGATAGTTTTTTCCCCTTACAATCATAGTTCACAATGCTGCCGGAAGGTATTACATCTGAATTAAAGGACAAATTAAAATCGGCCTGCTCCGAAAGCGTAAAAAGTGCCTCTTGCAATGGGACTTCTGTAAAATTAAGCGCTACATTTCGATCCAATAATGGCACAGAACTTTGAGAATTGCCCTCAAAAGTGAAGAAAATCAGAGAAATAATGCCAATTATTTGAATTTGCCTCATTTTTCGCATGGTTTTCCGGAAATATTGATTTCTTCTTCCATATTCATCTCAAAATCGAAACTGATCTGTAATTGCTTCAAAATCTCCTCCAATCCGGCGTCCTTGAACCTACCTGAAAATCTGCAATTCTCTAATTCGGACTGTCTATAATTTATCTCTTTCGAAAAAACCTGGCTTAAGGTCGAAAAAACTTCTGAAAGTGGTTTCTCATTAAACTCCAAAACCCCTGTTTTCCAAAATAATTTATTGTTACTATACTTTTCAGATAGGTTGAAGGATTGGTCATTTTTATTGTATTTCAGCATTTCATTGGCCTTGAGGATGACAGATTTGGTGCCGGATCGTTGATCTACTTCCACAGAACCTGTTTTGACACCCACTTCAACGATGCTGTCATTTTCATAAGCGATTATATAGAAAGAAGTACCTAAAACGCTGACTTCTAAATCCTCCGCTTGAACAATGAAGGCTTGATTTTCTTGATTTTTAACTTCGAAGAACGCTTCGCCGCGCAGGGTCAACTCTCTTTTTTGAGCGAAATTTTCAGCATATTTTATCTCCCCCGCTGTATTCAGACTTACAAGCGAACTGTCAGGCATTAAAATTTCTTTGCTTTCTGTGATAGACGAAATCATAATTTCCCGCTCCGATTTAATATAATTTTCATATATAAAATAGCAGCTTATTCCGAAGATGATGAAAGCTGCCAACCGGATCAAAAGAGTAAAAATTGATGGTTTAGTAGGTTTCTGCACAATCTCCGGCTGTTCGGACGCTTGCTCGATTCGTTTCATTACATTCTCAAAAGCCGCTTTTTTATCAAATTTTACCTCAGAATCGAAAGCTACAGCCTGACTTTTCATCCAAATCGTCTTAAAATGGTCAAAAACAGCTTTGTTTTCTGCACTTTCACCTAACCACGCCTCTACCTCAGCCGTCTCGGAAGGAGAAGTAGAGCCATCCAGATATTTGGCTAAAAGTGAATCTTCAATATTTCTTTTCGGACTATCCATAAATTGCGTTAATAATTAGACAATTTAACCCGCTGCTACCCTTACTCATACTATAAATATTTTATCCATTCCATGAAAAAAGCGATAAACACCACCATATATTCCTTCAGCCTTTCTCTCAAAAACCGTAATGCTGCCCCCATTTGTGCCTCCACCGTCTTGACTGAAATCCCCAAAGTCGCTGCTATTTCTTTGTATTTTAATCCTTGCTCCCTGCTCAGCAAAAAAATCTTTCGTCTTTCCAAGGGCAGGTCTATAATACTACTTTGAATAAGGAGTTCCAGATCCTGTGCGTCAATATTATTGGGGATATGATTGTCGTACTCCAAGGGAATGACAGCAGCGGACAGGTAGGCTTCTTTAACTTTTTGATGTTTGAGATGATTGAGACATGCATTGCGGACGGCGCCATAGAGGTAGGCATTGATTGAAGTTTCGACATTGAGTTGCTGTCGGTTTATCCACAGTTTTGAAAACATTTCCTGGACCACATCCTCCGCGGCATCTTTATCCTTCAGAAATTGATATGCGAAATAGGCCAACCTTTCATAATAGTCATTGAAGAGCGTTTCGAATGCCTTACTATCACCGGAAATTATCTTTTCAACCATTATTATGTCTTGCCCTGCTGAAAAATGATGTCTGGAAGCAAAAGTACAAAATGAAGTGGAATAAGAGGGAAAAAGGTGGGTGGGAGAATATTTTGAGGAGGAATATAAGATTTCACTCCACCTCCTTCAGCGCCAAATATGTCTTCCGCCCTATCGTCAAAAAATACAGCTTTGCGATCAAAACAACCACCATCAGGATGAGCAAATAATTGAATCGGTAGAGATAACTAACTACAAAATGAGAGACAAAAAGTATGATTCCGACATAGACAAATTCATTCGCATATTTCAAGCCGCCCACCTCAAGGCTTTTGATGTCGTCCTCTTTAAAGTCCAAGGTGAGATCCTCGCTGCCCGCCCAGTCCACTCTGGCACGAACGGTATGCTTGCCTTCCGTGACTTCAAAGTCTTTAATTTCGCCATTTTTAACTTTACCGCATTTCACTCCGTCAATGTGGATCTCGTAATTCCGTAGCTTATAAAAGAACTCGCTTTTTCTATTTATTCTTAAAATTGGCATTTATCATTTTAAGACCGGTCATAGGATCTTCTATCCTGATTATGACTTGGCCGGTTTGTCATTTTGACTTTACATTCCTCCCAATACCCTCAATAACGTGTCAAAAAAGATATTCTGCAAAGAAACAATTAAAAATAATTGTTTTGTTTAATAATACAGGAAAATTGAGTCATATGGAGGGCAGATAGGCTATTATTTGTAAATTTACTTCTAAATCTATTGAAAATTATCCTATGGAGGAAGATAAACCTAAAAGCGAACAGCCAAACAACCCTTTACACGGCGTCAAATTAGTAGATATTCTTAATACACTGGTTGATGACAACGGCTGGGAATATCTCGCTACGAGAGTTAATATCAATTGCTTTAAAATCGAACCGTCCATCAATTCTAGTCTAAAATTTCTTAGAAAGACGCCTTGGGCGAGAGAAAAAGTGGAGAATTTATACGTTCAACTTGAGGAGAGGAAGATGAAAAAAGCCAAGAGAAATGAAGAGCGGTTCAAAACGGATTAATTTTATTTTGAACTGGTATTTGCTGATATTTTTACTACAAACACATCATTATTATGAGCGAAAAATTCGAAGAATCAAA
>CALCSX010000126.1 GCA_937894165.1 uncultured Saprospiraceae bacterium
AATTAATAATTGAAGAGTATCATAATGTTGATTTAGAAATTTCTAATCCAAGTCAATGGTTAACATCTAAATTAATTACAGATATTGATATTAAAAGCAGAAGAAATAGAGTCAAAATATATAAAAATATAGATCCAGCAATAGCAAGAAAAAAATCTAAGTCATTTGATAAATTTTATAGAGAAGTACAAATAAATTAGAAGATTGAAGAGAAAACTTTCACTAATTTAGCTATTGCGAATTGTGAGTAAGATAAGTTTGTTTTTTCTCATGCCCTTTTGACCTGTTCAAACGGTAAGGAATAATGATTATCCAATATTAACTTTTCATAAACACCCAACTTTGGAGAAGTATAATAGAAAAATTTGATCAATTATACATTTCACTCCCAGGAATAAACTAATTATGAGAAACTATATATTTAAATTATTGACATTCCTATTCCTCTTTTCCCTTTCTATTTCAACGAAAGGACAAGACAATATTTATGGAAAATATTGCTACTGGCATATTGTTCACGGACATTGTCTGGAGATTAAATCAAGTAACGACTTTATTTTAACTGAAAGTGGGTATATATATCCGGAACCACCGTCTTGGTCGGGGAAATGGTCTTTAATTGGTGACACTATAACTTTGGTATTTGACATTGACTCCATGGGACCATATACGCACATAATTGAAAGCGAATATTTAATTAGAACCAATTTAAAAAAGCATATCATAAACAAAGACACATTTCAATTTGAATCTCCAAGATATCTTTATAAGAAAATAGGTTACTACGAGAATGGAAATTTACAGTCTGAATTAAATTGGCAGAACATTGCATCATTTAATTCTACTCCAACTCCGGTTGGACCATGGAATTTTTATTATATAAACGGAATTCTACAAAGAACAGAAAACTACAGAAAAGGTAAATTACATGGAGAGATTGTCAACTATGATGAAAATGGAAAGTGTATTAAAATAGAAAAGTGGAGAAATGGAAAATTAAAAAAAACAATCTACTAACCCCGAATCTAGCTTATATTTTTACATCTTATAATCATGCACAAAATCACCTTTATATCCACCATACATAAAGAATATGGCAAATGTAATTCCGATGAATTATGCAGTATCATTGAATCTATAAAGCCCGAGGTGATTTTTTTAGAAGCATTAGAAGATAGTTACTCCCCATATGCCATAATGCTATTGTCTTATTTCGGTGTCTATAATGATCGACTAGAATTAAAAACCATACAGAAATACAATGAAAACTACACTTTTGAATATGTTCCGGTGCTTGATATGGGATTATTATCGGACGAGTTTGATACTAAGGCTAAGATTGTATCTGAAAATATTGAATATCAGAGGTTGTTAGATAATTTCAATTCTTTAGAAAAGGAGGGTGGCTTTCCATTTCTTAACAGCGAAAAGAGCATTCTTTTACAAGAAGAAATGAGAGAGTTGGAAAATCGTATAATCGACAATGATTTGATGCATCAAAAAGTAAATGCAAGCATAGACGATTACGAAAACTCCATGATACGTAATATTTACTCTTTTTGTAAAGAGAACTCCTTCAATACAGCGGTTTTTATGTGTGGTGCCGCTCACCGAAAATCAATTATTGAAAAAATCGAAGCATATGAAAAGAACTCAGATTTAAAACTTAATTGGGATTACTACATCTAAACAAAACTCTAAAACCAAATATTTTTCCTCCTATTAATGATAAATACAGTAATTTGGAGACGGATATGGGGAATAAAATTTCTTAGATAAATGAATTCACAAATAGAAATATTTAAAAGCAAGGATGATAAAATTGAATTGTCAGTTAAGTTTGATTCGGACACAGTTTGGCTTTCTCAAGAGCAGTTAGTTGTTTTATTTGAAAGAGATCAATCAGTGATATCACGTCATATCAATAATGTTTTCAATAAAAAAGAATTAGAAAGGGAAAGCAATATGCATTTTTTGCATATTGCTTTATCGGATAAACCTGTAAAATTCTATAGCCTTGATTAAGGATAAAAACCACCCCAACCTATGAACTAACCCTGCTGCAAGCCAAGTAATGAGATTTTTTATTTAATTGATACTAATTATTCAACCTAAAAACACCTATATGTCAAACAAACTAACCTACAATTCAACCTTAGACGAAGTCGGTTGGTCGCTGCGGGAGACCTTGGAGCTGATTAAAAAAGTCGGGGAGACAAAGGAATTAAAATACGAAATGTTGCTTAAATATGGCAGGTTCAAACTATTGGAAGGAGACTTGGATAAAGCCTATGAAACACTCCAACATTGTAGCATTCATGGCTTAGACCATCAGATTGGGGGGGTGAACGAACTGTATTATTGGTCTGCAAGATGTATTGAGGAGCAAGGTGATAAAGAAAGAGCACTTAACAGCTATTTAGTATTGCTTGATATAGTACAATCGAAGGATGGAACAGAGGAACTAGTGAACGCCATTCTTGACCGACTTATTCTATTTGGAGATGTCGCGACATTAGTGGAAGAATTCAGGATCAAGCGACAGAAGGAGATAGATCACCCTGCTGATATACTGGGAAAAATTAGGAAAGTTTTGAGAGACATGCAGTAAGTAAGGACAGCTGTATGCGAATAATTCGGGAGGAAGCACTATTATTTTGTTTCTCTGTTTATCGCTGCAATATTGATGAGTTAAAAATACAAACCACTTCTGCCGGCGCATTTGGAAAAGGTGCTATTAAGGATTTTCTCCACCTTAACCCCTGTAAAACCCCTCCATTTCTCTTCCTATTTCTGATAAATACAGTAATTTTGGAAACAGATATAGGAAAAATGGGCATCTATTGGTTTAATTTGCACAAATTAACTTTTAGCTGCCATTTTTATCCGACTGATATCGAAAACTTAAGGACATTAAAATAGAATTTAGACATTGGAAGAATGGAAATATTGAAGGCAGACATTGAAGACAATGAGATCCTGACATCAATTACGAAAAAGTCAAAAGCGTATTGGGGATTTTCAGAAGATATTTTAAAAGAATGGGACCTTTTATTAACGGTTTCAAAAGACTATATCGAAAAAAATGAAGTGATAAAACTTGTTCAAGGCCAACAAATTATTGGATATTATTCCTACTTCCATGCTGACGAAAGAACAATAAAACTTGATAATATTTTTATTCTTCCGGAGTTTATCGGAAAAGGATTCGGTAAAATCCTGATGAACGACTTTTTGAAAAATGTAAAAAAAATGCGTTTTGACAAAATAACACTTGACGCAGAACCAAATACTGAAAATTTTTACAAAACTTTTGGTTTTGAAACAGTTGGACTTCTGGAAAGCTCAATAAAAGAAAGATATTTACCCATCATGGAATTGAAAATTGAGAATACTAACAATAGCTAGACCTTTGGCTTCGCCGTTTATCGTTTCACTGTTTAGCACTCGGTTGTTTATCTTTAAGCTTTTCCGTTTATTCCTTCGGTGTTTATCGCTGTGCTGTTTATCGTTTCACTGTTTATTTTGGCTTCGCCGTTTATTCCTTCGGTGTTTATCGCTGTGCTGTTTATCTTGGCTTCGCCGTTTATCGTTTCACTGTTTATCCCTTCGGTGTTT
>CALCSX010000127.1 GCA_937894165.1 uncultured Saprospiraceae bacterium
AAGGTTTGATGATTAATGAGAATGACATGAGATACCTGAATGGAGATTACAGTGAAGAAGAGTATACAGGTATGATTGAATGGCAAATGGGGAAAGATTTGTATCAAAAATTATTGAGAGATAATTCTTTAGTGAATTATCACGAGGATGTTTCTACTTTCTATAATACCTCGCAGAATAACGCCTTGGGTCAGCTGATACAAATTAGTGAATCTGCAAATGAAGCTAGCTATATTCAGGAAAATACTCAAATCGAAATGGAGTCTCTTATGAGTGATATGGAAGAATTGATGACAGAACTTGGTACAGTAGATTCAGAGATGCAGGGAGATTTGTCATCGGAAGAGGAGGATTTATTGTCTGGAGAGAGAATAAGCATATTAGTACAGATTAATGATCTACAAGCTGTCCTATCAGACATAATGAATGCATACAGATCAAGTGCACAATCTTCTTATTCATCTCTTGCTACATTGAATGGTAATGTCAATGCTATTACTGATATTGAGATTATGGAAAAGGAGGTTAATGCTTTATTACTGCAAAGTTTAATCGAACCTGAATATCTCTATAGTGAGGAAGAGAACGATTATCTCTTCTCTGTAGCCGAATTATGTCACCTTCACTATGGCTCTGTGGTATTTGTAGCAAGATCTTTGTATCAGAGAACTGTAAATTACTATTTTGATGATGATGAAATTTGTTTTCCTGATCCTGAATTCAAAAAAGTCCTGGAAGACAATATCTTAATCAATTCATGGAATGTCTCTATAGTGCCGAATCCTGCATCTCATTATATGAATATAACATGGGACAAATCAAGTAACTTGAATAAGGAATTAACTATCAGTATAATGGATCTACAGGGAAAATTAGTATTGACAAGGGTTTTGAATGGTGATTCAGGTAGTATTAATATGGATGTATCCAATTATTCAGCGGGTGTATATCTATTGCAAGGTTCTGATAATTCAGGAGTTCAATTCATTGAAAAAGTAATCATTAATAAATAAATTTAAAAAATCAAGGTGGCTCAATAGATGAACTTCTATTGAGCTACCATTCATTATAATAATAAAAGAGATGAAATACATTTGGATTTTTATTTTATTGTTGAATTCTATTTCACTAATAGGACAAAAACATGATTATAATTGGAATTTAAGCTCACGAGCTAATAATCCTGATCCCCAAATTCCTCTTTCAGGAATGGCAATTTTTGATTATAATAACTCATTGTCTAAATATGAAATAAGTTTAGATTATACAAGTAAAATAAACTTTTTCTTTTCTAATAATACTATTTCCGATTCATTTGGTAATTATTTATTTTCGTACAATGGTTATCATATTGAAGATGTTGCAAGGAATATAATGCAGAATAGCGACGATCTAAGCGAGTCAGGAAGTGCAGAATCTGGAGAGGTTATGTCACAGGCAGGATTAGTTCTTCCCTTTCCAGATAACAATAACCTATATGCATTATTTCATATGGCATCAGATATTTATTATACACCTGAAGAAGAATTATTTTTAGCAGGAAAAAACTTATATTATTCGGTAATAGATATGACCAAAAATAATGGATTAGGTTCTGTCGTAAGTAAAAGAAATTTAATTTTATCAGACACACTTGATTTCGGAAAGTTAACTGCAACCAAACATTCAAATGGAAAAGATTGGTGGATAATTGCACCTGGAGGAGATAATGATAAGTTTCATCGAATATTATTGACTTCAGATGTTGTGGAAGTTTTAGAACCACAATTTACGGATTTAAAACATCTAATTGGCGTAGGTCAGGCATCCTTTTCAAATGATGGTCAGTATTATGCTAATTATTCCTCAGTTAGTGTAGACATGGGTTGTTATTTATATTTATATAATTTCGATAGATGTACAGGTCTGCTTTCTAATCCTAGAGAACATCATTATGAAATAAGTGAACCAAAGTTAGGAGGTATTGCTTTTTCTCCAAATAGTGAAATACTTTATTTAATGGCTTACACAGAAATTTATCAATTTGATCTAACAAAAGATGACATCTTTAGCACAAAGTATTTAGTAGCAGAAAGAGATGATTTTCTGGATACATTAATTTTAAATGGTAATACAGTTTTTGCTCCTCACAACTTTCATTTAAGCCAATTAGGTCCAGACAATAAAATTTACATTTGCCCATTCCCAAATATTAGGGTTATTACTACAATAGACTACCCCGATGTCTGGGGAGTTGGCTGTAATGTGAACCAAGCGAGTATTATTGTACCTGCTCTTAAATCTGTAGTACCAACATTCCCCAATTACCGTCTCGGTCCCTTGGAAGGCAGCCCCTGCGACACCCTCGGCATCGTGAACTTTCCCCTCTCCCGCTGGCGGGCAGACCAGAGTGAGGAGGACTATCTGGAATTCAGAATGGTGGATGTTTCGGACTATGAGCCTACGGAATGGTTCTGGGATTTCGGGGATGGGAATACGAGTGACGAGAGAAATCCTACGCACAGTTTTTCACAGAATGGAACTTATGAGATATGCCTGACGGTGAGCAATGCGCATGGGAGTGATACGAGTTGTGAGACTTTCCAAGTGGGATCGACTAGTATAAGTGAAGAGGCACTGGAAATAGCCGTGAGTGTGTATCCGAATCCGGTTCAGGAGGATTTGTTTAT
>CALCSX010000128.1 GCA_937894165.1 uncultured Saprospiraceae bacterium
CCTTGCGATAGTTTAAAATTTTAGATACAGTTCCTTTTGTCAGATCTAAGATTTCAACTAAATCCTTAGCTTTTAAGTCATTTTCAACCATAAGAACTTTGAGTAATTCGATCGGGTCGGAATCATTAAATGTGCTATGTTCTTCATCCCATTTCTCAATCAAAAGAGTCAGCAATTCAATTTCATCTGCGGATGATTTTTGGTCAGTAATCGTCAATTCTTCTAAAATGTCACAATACTTTTTGTATTGATGTTCGTTTTTTATTATTTTATATTTTAATTTGTCCATTCTGATCTTTTCATTTTTATTTAATAATATCAATTGAGTATTGCTTACCATCATTGCAGAGTTTAGTGTACTGTGCGTGAGTACCAATCCACTTAATAAATAAATGAACTTGTGTTTTGCCGAAATGATATTTACAAATTAACCTATATTTATTTCCTCCAATGTTAAAAATTACTCTTTTTGAACCTTTGCCAATAATATCCGCAGTGATGAAGGTGGAAATTATTTCATAAGGATCTTCCCAATCTGCCCGTTTAATAATTGCTAACCACTTTTCAAAAGATAACCGACTACCGGCATTTCTTAAGACATAGTCATTAATTGATTGCTTTTTAATTAAATGTACCTTCATCTATAATACACAAATTTAATAAAAAGTTTCACAATAGGAAACATAATTCAATTCATTTAAGGTCGAATTTCTATTTTCTTTAAAAAGGTTTCTCTATTTCTTCTGTAATGCAGCTGAACTAATCCTGTATCAAAAGTCTCAGCTTTCACAAATTCCAACAATTGTTCCGATCGACCATCTTGAAAGAGTCTAGTGCCGGCGCCTAATAAAATCGGGATGACAGAGATAGTAATTTCGTCAATTAAGTCATACTTTAACAATTCATTGATGATTTCTGCCCCACCATCGCAATAGATATTTTTTCCTTGTTCGCTCTTAAGTTGATGCACCAGCTCACTAAGATTTCCGGTGTAGAATTTAACTTTGCCCACACTAGGTCTTTCGGTTCTGGTTATGACATAAACATCCCTCTCTCCATTATCATAATGAGAAGAGCCGATTTCCTTGACGACAAAATCGTAGGTTTTTCGACCAATAATTAAAGTGTCTATGGTACCTGTGAATTTTGCATATCCATAGTCTTCCCCTTCTTTTTCTACTAGTCTCAGGAAGCTGAGATCATCATTAGGTTTTGCAATGTAACCATCTAAACTTGTGGCAATGAAAAGTGAAAATTTTCGCATTTTTTTAGAATTACTAGTTAAAAAAATAGCTATGAAGTATTTACCCAAATGGAGATAATGTAACCGTTGTTCCAAATTTCCAATTAGTTACAAAGCCAATTAGGATTAAAACCAAAATGGCTATTTCAAGACAAATCAAAGCAAAAAACAACACAATCCGCAAGGAGGTCCCCCACTTGGTGTAGACATTGCGAAAAGCATTAAAATAGGCATATCCGACATACAAAATACAGACAATCGTGACTGTCAGGCTCAAAAGCATATAGCTCAACTGAAGAAAGGCATTAGCTTGAAAAATGATATTGGCGAATGTATTTATCAACAAAAGACCTAGTAATATCATACCCGATAGTATAATATGTTCGCTGAAGTTAAATTTAGTTCTTCGAAATAAAATCAAGCTGTTCAATGCGGACAAGGGAACAAAAAGTAACAAGATGATTTTACTTTTTTGAGCAAATATTTCATCTATTTTTCTGCTGGCTTCATTGAGGTGGTCTTTTTCCGGCATAATTTCCGCACCTTGCTCAATGAAGAATTGATCAAAATGTCTGGTGAACAACATCACCCCGATGGTGAGCAGAATCAATAAGAAAATATTGTAATATCGCTTTCTTTTGCCTGAAATGTATTCGAGGGCAGCTGTTCCGGGGCGAAATAATGCCTGTTTAGCTGTGAAAATGATTCCCCTTTCGATATTGAATGTACCATGGAGTAAATCCTGGAGAATAAAATTTTTAAAAGTGATACGACGTGTGTCGGCTTTTTGGCCGCAGCCTGAGCAGAATTTGTCTGATAATTCTTTATCGCAATTGAGGCAGGTGGTGTTTGTCATAGTTTACAATGAAGGAAATTAAATTTCTGAAAGTATTGCTTCTCACTGCATCTCTTCTCAATCTTCCTATTTAATGACCCAAAATATGTAATAAAATTTAATATTTTCAGGAAAACCATTTGGATTTGGTGGAAGCAATGTACAATTAGCTAATTGTAAACAAAATTGCAATAATTAATTCCTGTATAATCGATCTTTATGGACTTATCACCTTGCGAAATTTCCCAAAATACTTTCAATCATGATTAATTACCCTCATACTTTACCAATTGCTTTATATTTTGAAAAGGAACTTTTCGTTAACAGGTTTAAGTCCTCAAAAAGCTGATCGTCAATATCATTAAAGTTAAAGCAGGATTTTCCCTGCATTTTATTTTTGAGTTCTTGACTGACATTCGTTAGCAATTCAGGGAAATAATAAACAGGCATTAAATGAAAAGCCACGTAAGATTTTTTAATTTGGACAGCGCCAAAAAACTCCGGCTTTTTATTTTTTTCGGTTGAGGGGGTATTTAGATAATAATTGTCAACTTTATTATGAACCACCGCAAGATGATTTTCATATGGTATAAGTATGGATTTTAGTCTTTCAAAAATATTATTGCTATTCATAAGTCTTAGTTTTGAAAAGTGAATGACCGAAAAGGGTTGCCGGTATGAAAATTAGTGATCCTACGATAATAAACCAAATAGGGTGAGGAATGGAAATGAAATTGGCTATCGCTGAGAGCGTCAAAATACTCCCTGCAATAAGAGGTAAACTTTTGTTTCCCTTTTTACTAATCCATTTGATGATGAATCCACATAGCAATGATCCAATCACCCACCCACCTAAAACGATAAACAATAGGGCGGGATTTTGATTTACATCTAAATTTGTAGAATTGGAATGAAAAGTGGCGTTGATGGTTTCCGCCAATATAAAAGTGATTATTGCAGTAACTATGCCTGCTACTATCGAAAGAATATTTCGTATCATAATTTCTAATTTTTATGAATAGCAAAAATATTCAATGGAAATATAAGATAATTGTAATAATGTAACCTTAGTCGAAAGGAATAAAATGAGGCACAATTTTTAATGATTGTTTTGAATTTACAAGCCTCACATATTCAGTTGGTTTAAGGTCGGTATAATTCTTAAAGTCATTTATAAAATGTGCTTGATCAAAATAGTCCGCCTGGTATGCCACATCAGTAAGTTTTTCAGAATTTGTAGAACTAATTGTTTTTAAAATGGTCTGCAATCTGTGTAAGGATGAAAGTGTTTTCGGTGAGACACCCGCATATTCTTTTGAAAGATTATTCAGATGTTTACGTGAAATATTTAATTCTCTGCAAATATCATTTATCGACCAATTCATTTTATTACCAAGTAAAATCTCGATGGTTTGTATGAGCTTTTTGTTGGGTAATTTACGGGTCAATAATTTCCGCAATAGAAAGTTTTCAATGATCAGGAATTTTTCATTTAAGGATTTCGCTTCTTTCAATTGTTCCCAGGTAAATTCTGCTTCCCTGCTGAAAACGCTGTCAAGAGGAACATAGTCATTGGTGTAATAATGCAAGGGATCATTTAAAAATACAAAGGCACCTAAAGTTTTAAACTGAACTACAAACATGTGGCTTGTACCATAACTTTCAACATTCCTAGGTTTTGTTTGCAGGCCTGCGACCCAATATTTTTTATAGTCTATATGTTGTGTAAATTCTCTATCTGTAAATAATTTAAAACTGTCTTCCAGATTAAAAACTAAACTCATAGCCGTTTTAGGAAGCCCTGTTCCTTTATTATTTCCTTCAATAAAAATTATACTTTCGATATAATTGTCAAGAGGGAATGTGGGTATGTGTTTTTGGTAGATCATGTATTATGGGAGGGGATTGTTGAATTATTATATTTAAAATGAAAACTAGGAATCATTGTTTTGGAATTAAAAAGTATCATTTTGATTAAAAGAAATTGTATTGGACCTTTTCACACCTAAAATATAAATTATTTAATAATTTTTATACTAACTATGAAAGTAAAATTGATAGAATTTTGAAAGTTCTATTGAGCTAGCACAAAGCAACGTTTGCCATACTATTATGATTAGAATACTATTTTATTCAAGTATCCCCCAATTTTACCTCGATTTTACAAATTTCAGGAACTTTGGTGCGTTAAGTGAAAATTTCTCGCTACAGAAAGAGGGCAAAAAACCCGCCCTCATCCCAGAATACAAGAAAATTTACGATTTTCTATAGTTTAATAATTTTGGTTTGCTGAGTTGATTTTCCATCGTTCAATAACAAAATGTAGATACCTTCAGAGATTTTATTCAATTGTAAAGGTTGATGTAATTCCAGCTTGTCAGTGAGGATTCTTTTGCCGGACAAATCATGAAGAATAACTTCCCCAGAGAAATCATGAATTTGAATTTGATCTGTGGCAGGGTTGGGAAATATAGGGTATGCTATTGGAGCAGAATGCCGCTCTGTGCTGAGTGGAGAATCCAATGAAAGATTGTCGACGGTTAGATATGAGCCTTGTGGGAAATGAGAAAAAACAGGCGGAGTTGTTTGATAACGTACTACTAAGGAGGGGTCTAGCACCACTACTATAGAGTCCGGCTGTTCCTCAGTGAGGTATTCAATATTTACAACAAATTGTTTGTATTGGCTAGTTTCTTCTGAAATATTGGTAATGCCTCGTCCTATGGTATCATTCAGGGACGTGATAGAGTTTTTCTTTAAAAGGTATACGGCAAACTGGGCTGTATCTTTGATAAGTCCTTCCTCATCGAGATCAATGTCTTCATAGGTAAAATAGCCGGTCAAAGTGGTCGGTCTGTAATCAATGGTGGCTTGTTGCACTGCTACATCTTTGGTTAGTTGATACCAATTGCTGAGGCGGATGGCATAATTATTACTCTGCGCGTGAAAGGATGCCTGATAGAGGAAATAATGGGAGGAGGTAGCGAATTCTGTGCCTAAGCCTGCGTGATAGCATTCCCATCCAATTGGTTTATTATGGTAGGGGGTGGTGTCAACTTCCAGTTCCCAATGTTCAAAATCGAGATTATGGAGTTGAGCGAATGTAGGTGTCGAAAGAATTGAAAGAAGAAAAATGAGATATAAAAATTTCATAAATGTTTAATTTTGGTAATGAATAAAACAAATGTAGGACCATATCAAAATAATATGCTTATGAATTTGGTCGTATTGTTTATGAATTTGGCGGAAATTGTAAAGAAGTGAAAATTGATTTGAAAATGCAATTAACATTTGCTAATTTACAATCCTAAATAGCATAAAAAAGAGGATAGAAATCCACCCTCTTACTAATAGAATGACTTACACTTATTTTTTGATTAGTTTGATATGTTGTACCGATTTATTGTCATTTAAGGTCAAGAAATAAATACCCGCAGGAAGATGAGAAATAGGGAGAGGCTGATCGATATCTATATTTCTTTCCATTATTTTATTTCCCGACAAATCATAGATGCTTATTTCTCCCTTAAAACCCGAGATTTGGACTAATTCGGTAGCAGGATTAGGGTAGATTTGATAGATAGTGTATTGTTTAGCTTCGTTATTGCTAGTAGAAGAAAGCAAAGACAGATTATCAATGGTTAAGAAGGAGGAAAAATTATTTTCACTAATGTAATTAATATCACTATATCTGTTTACCAATGAAGGATCTAATACAATAATGATTGAATCGGGAATTTCGTCTGTATTATAATCTATATTAACTGTAAAAGATTCGTAATCGGAAATTTCTTCATGGATATTCAAAATGCCTCTCCCTATGGTATCCTTGCGAGATGTCGTGGTATTCCATTTCCAAAGGTAGACGGATATTTGTGCTGTATCAATGATTTCTTCAGC
>CALCSX010000129.1 GCA_937894165.1 uncultured Saprospiraceae bacterium
GGGTAGACAATTTTTCTTCGATAAATATACCTTCAGAAATTACTGTCAGAAATATAGCCGGGAAGGAATTGCGGGTTTTAGAACTCAACCAATCTGCCAAATCTAATATAGAGGAATATGGTGCTGCCAACGTCGAATTCTTCAATTTTGAAAATCGTGACGGCACCTCCCTCAATGGCTGGATGATAAAGCCGAAAAACTTCAATGACAAGACCAAACATCCTGTATTGATGTACGTTTACGGCGGGCCGGGCAGCCAACAGGTGACTGACGCTTGGAAGGGTGGCACTTACTGGTGGTTCCAAATGCTTGCACAAAAAGGATATATAATAGTTTGTGTCGACAATCGCGGAACAGGGGGCAGAGGTGAGGAGTTCAAAAAAATGACCTATTTACAATTGGGGAAATATGAAGTGGAGGATCAAATTGATGCTGCAAAGTATCTTGGTGGCTTAAAATATATTGATAAAGATCGAATCGGGATTTTCGGATGGTCCTATGGAGGATATATGTCCACATTATGCCTACTCAAAGGAGCTGATGTATTCAACACAGCAATAGCAGTAGCGCCGGTGACAAATTGGAAATGGTATGACACCATTTATACAGAAAGGTATATGAGAACCATGGCTGAAAACGAAGCCGGCTACGAGGAAAACTCACCTGTAAATTTTGCACATTTGATGAAGGGAAATTACCTATTAGTGCACGGTTTGGCTGATGATAATGTCCATGCGCAACACGCTATCGAAATGTCGGAAGCCCTGATAAGAGCCAATAAACAGTTCGATATGGTACTGTACCCAAATAGAAATCACGGCATCTACGGCAATAATGGAACCTTTCATCTCTATACAAAAATGACCAACTTCCTTATTGAAAATCTGTAAATATGAAATATTTCTCTCTTCTACTTTTCTCCATCTTGATCTCTTTTTCTTCGGCAAATAGTCAAACCTCCCAGCCCGGCTTGTTGGATTGGCTACAGGGAACTTGGCTGGAAGAATCCAAAGGCATTTATGAAGAATGGACTAAAATTGGGGTGGAAAAATTAGCAGGGGAAGGCTATTCTCTGGAAAAAGGAACCAAACAAATTCATGAGGAAATTATTCTAGAATATACCGCAGTGGGAGGAAATTATACGGTAAATCTTCAGGATAATGGAAAAATTGTCCAAACAACCGTTTTTAAGTCCATTGAATTCACCCGTGACGTAGCTACATTTGAAAATCGGGAAAATCAATTTCCTGTGAGAATTAAATATTTGCGGAAGGGAACAGATGAGCTTCAGGTGTTGTTGTATGACATTAGCGACAAAGTAAAATCGACTTATAATTTTAAAAGAATACAAAGATAGATCTTGAAAAAGAACATAGAAATAGTCAACAGAAAAGCAAAATTTGAATTTCACTTTTTGGATTCCTTCGAAGCAGGCATAATGCTCGTTGGGACGGAGGTGAAGTCAGTGCGTGCCGGAGAAGCCAATCTCTCCGATGCTTATTGCTATTTCCTTAATGGCGAGCTTTGGATCAAAAGTCTTTTCATAGGAGAATACAGACACGGCAATAGATTCAATCACGAAACTAGAAGGGAAAGAAAGCTCCTTTTAAACAAAAAAGAACTAAAAAAACTCGAAAAAAGGATCACTGAAAAAGGTCTTACCATCATTCCATACCGCCTTTTTTTGAACGATAGAAATATTGTCAAAATGGAAATCAAGCTTGCACAGGGTAAAAAAGTGTTCGATAAACGAGAAAGCATTAAACAAAAGGATATAACAAGAGAGTTAGATAGAGAAAGGATCCGATTTTAATTAGTTCCGTTTTCAATATCATTTAAAACTTCACATCATGAAAAATATACCTCTACTTGCAACCTTTTGTCTGTTTACTCTTTTTTGTGTTGAGATTTCTGCTCAATCATTTGCTGACACACGCCCTGAAACTGAATTAACACTAGAAAAAGAAGCTTTCGATTTGAAAGGAACTTTAATGGAACCCGAAGTAACGACCGCGCCACATTTGGTGGTCATCATTTCCGGCTCAGGTCCCACCGATCGCAACGGAAATAACGCCTCCATGATGAATAATTCTCTGAAATTTTTGGCGGAAGGATTATTTGATGAAGGTTTAGCAAGTTTTCGTTTTGACAAGAGAGGCATTGCAGGGTCAGCCACCGAAGCTATTGAAGAAGAAGATCAAAGATTTGAAGATTTCGCTACTGATGTAGTGGATTGGATAGCTCTTATTAACGAGGATAAACGCTTTGAAAAAATTAGTATAATCGGACATAGTGAAGGGTCATTGGTCGGGATTTTAGCAGCGCAGAAACTCGATTTACATAAATTTGTATCCCTATCCGGAGCCGGATTTCCGGTAGATGAAATCATTAAGGAACAGCTGAAAGCGCAGCCACAAATGGTTAAAGATGTAGCTTTTCCGATTCTTGACACTTTGAAAAGTGGAAAATTGGTGGACAATCCGCACCCCATCGTCGCCACCCTTTTCAGACCTTCGGTTCAGCCATACCTAATATCTTGGATGAAATACGATCCCGCGCAGGAATTATCTAAATTAGATGCCCCTATTCTTATAATTCAAGGTGATAACGATATTCAGGTTTCGACCGAGAATGCCGCACACCTGCATGCAGAAGTGCCCCAAGCGCAGATGGAAATTGTGGAAGGAATGAACCATGTTCTTAAAATAACAGGAACTGATTATACTGAGAATATCAATTCATATAATAATCCTGAACTTGTGATTTCCCCGATTCTTATGGAAAAAATTATCAGCTTTCTAAAGGATTAGTTTATCCAACTTCATGTTGTTTATCATGTGCTTCGAGGTTTATCATTTCGCTTCGAGGTTTATCGTTTCACTGTTTAGCACTTTCGTTGTTTATCACTCCGTTGTTTATTGGAACAATCCTTCTAAACCCTCTAAACCCTCTAAACTTTTACCAGTTTATCATTTACGCTTTTTATTGGAATAATATTTACATTATTTTTCCTTCTATTTATTTTTCCTGCTATTTTCTTGTAATTTATCTCCAATAAGCTAAAAGCTAGTGGCCACAGCTCAAAGCTCAAGGAACAAGGCTGCACAGCTCAAAGCTAAATCATCCCAAACCACTTACGACTAAAAAACTTACGACTCCTGACTTACTACTATTCATTAAGGTCATTGAATCGAAACGAGGTCGTTGAGTCGAAACGCCGGCTTAAGAATAAGAATCCATTTTAAATAAAGACCCCGTCTCTCATGGAAAAAATTATCAACTTTCTAAAGGATTAGTTCATCCATTCCATCAGCCGCAGCTAGTGGCTCGCAGCTCAAAGCTCGCAGCTCAAAAATCATATACTCACCCTCACCCCAAGCTCAATCCCAACACCGCTACCTCTCTCAAAATTTCGTCCAAAACCTCCACCCACAGTAGTCGTATACATCATATTCGCAAAAACAGTACTTAAGCTATCGATCTTTCGCTCCACACCTACACCTACCATTACCGACGTGAACTGACTTCTTGCCTTGGCACCTTCCTTCACTACCATCATCTGCGACGCCTCCTGTGGCCCCAAATCCTCTATTGGAAATGATGGACTCACCTGTCGAATCTTTTCATATTTACCCGCCACCACATGATTGCTCGCCACACCTCCAATAACTGAAACAGACAATCCCTCCCTAGGTTCCGCAATCTTATACCTCACATTCAAAGGAATTGATACAATATCCAAGTCATTGCTACCCGAATTCACTCCTCCGTATCGCAACTTTTGATAATCCAAACCTGTCTCGACCTCCCATTTATCCCCTAGAGAAACCCCGGCCCTTATCCCGGCACCTCCCATTAATTCACTTCTGCCGAAATCCCCGGCTGCCATAGGAGTAATAATATTCACCACGCCGAAGTTCCCACCAATTTTCAAATATGGGTTTAAATTTATAGCAGATTTCCCTAATGGAGCTAAGGCCATTCTATCCTCCAAAACGCTATTTTGTCTCTCTTTTCTCCAATCCATTATTGTCACTTCACTTTTATCAACAACGTTTGGAATGTAATTAATATCCTTCAATGGGATTAAATTCTGAATATTGCGGTCAAATCCGGAGATATTTATAAAGCTTAAATCAGCTTGATTTTCATTAGTAGTTTTATTGGTGGCGAGAATGGTTCTAGAGTGATTGTCGGCTATTAAATCTTCTTTATCCTCCCCAAAAATGGTAGATGCTATAAAGGGACTAATTTCTGATAATTTTGCCCAATTGACCCCACTTTCACTTGTGAAAATGCCAGATTTGCCTCCCCAAAATGCGATCAAGGCACAAAAAGCAAGCAAAAGATATACCTCCGCTGCCTTAGAAATGAAAAAAAACTGCTTTTTCTGAGCTTTTTCCTCCATTTCCTCCTTAAAAACCTCCCAATTCGGCTCCACAAATACCGGCGCATAGTCTCTTAGCTTTTCACCCAATTCCTTCGTTTCCTGTCGAATTAGGTCATCTTCAGCTTGACTTGTTTCTATTTTATTCCATCGACCTTCCTCCGTTGAAAACTTGTCGCTTTCAGACTCGAAAAATGCCTGATGATTTGAAAATTCCTGCTCCCAATTGATATTATTGAGATCGAAAAACTTATTGTTACCGTCTGCATTGATTTTATCCATGATATAATTCCTTTAGACTGACAATTTTTTGAAGATTCATCCTGGCTTTTGCCAAATTCGATCGCGATGTACTCTCAGTTATTCCCAATTGTTCACTTATCTCTTTGTGTGAATATCCCTCGACGACAAAAAGATTGAAAACCGTCCTGTAAGTCGGTGACAATTGCTTGATGGCAGCTACGATTTCATCCATTGTACATTTTGAAAGAGAGGAATTTGAAATTGCCTGACCCGCTAGCCTGTCATCAACTATTTCCTCAGTTTGACGCACTTTTTCCTTTCGGTAATAATCGATGGCTGTATTGACAACTATCCTGCGCATCCAGGACTGTAGCGATGTGCCACATTCGTACTTGTGAATATTTTGAAAAATCTTAATATAACTGTCATGCAAAATATCGACAGCTTCATTCTGACTGGATGCATACCTATTCGAAACTCCTAATAAAAGACTGTAAGAGTCTTCATATAATTTCTTCCGCGCCCACTCCTCCTGCCGCACACAGGCATTGATAAAATCACTTTCAGAAACATGTAAGGGTATCGTAAATCCCATATAATTTATTTTTTTGCCTCCAAACCATAAAATTTCAACTTTCCGGACGTTTATAACATCACAAATTGCTTAGGTATTTTCATAACGAGATAATTGTCTCTTCCGCTGCCCAAAGCACAATTTTTTTGCAAATAAAATTTCGAAACGAGGTCACTGATGAGTCGAAATACCTACTTGAGAACTGAAAACAGAGGTCGTTGAGTCGAAACGCCAGGTCATAAACAATAATTGAAGGTCGTTGAGCGGAGTCGAAACGCCGACTTGAGAACTAAAATTGTTTTCGACGTGACGGAGAGGATGCCACTATTCCCTTACCAACCCGTCTATTTTCAAATTAAATCTCTACCTTTGTAAAAAACCGCATCAATGGACAAAATATTCGATCTTATCGACCTCGAACGTCAACGCCAGCAAAGAGGAATAGAGCTTATCGCTTCAGAAAATTTCACCAGTGCAAATGTCATGAAAGCCATGGGATCCTGCCTGACCAACAAATATGCAGAAGGTTATCCGGGCAAAAGATATTACGGCGGTTGCGAAATTGTAGATCAAGTGGAACAGCTCGCTATTGATAGAGTTTGTGAATTGTTCGGAGCGAAATACGCTAATGTGCAGCCCCATTCCGGCGCGCAGGCCAATGCTGCAGTTTTTCTTGCAGTTCTTAATCCGGGCGACAAAATATTGGGTTTTGATCTCTCTCATGGAGGCCATCTCTCGCACGGCTCTCCTGTCAATTATTCCGGCAAGGTATATCAGGCTTCATTCTACGGAGTGGAAAAAGAAACCGGACGCATCGATATGGACAAAGTAGCCGAAACAGCTAGGAAGGAACAACCGAAACTGATCATTTGCGGTGCTTCGGCTTACTCTCGCGACTGGGACTACCCGCGATTCCGACAAATTGCTGATGAAGTCGGAGCCCTTCTTTTAGCAGATATTGCCCACCCGGCAGGACTTATCGCCACAAAAAAATTGAGCGATCCACTCCCTCACTGTCATATTATTACTTCTACTACTCACAAGACCTTGAGAGGTCCGAGAGGAGGTATTATTTTGATGGGCAAGGACTTTCCCAATCCATGGGGTCGAAAAACATCAACCGGGAAGAAAATTATGATGTCAACAGTGTTGAATAGCGGTGTTTTTCCGGGCATGCAAGGTGGTCCATTGGAACATGTCATCGCAGCGAAAGCGGTGGGATTTAACGAAGCACTTCAACCTGCCTATTCAGAATATACCTCTAAAGTAATCGCTAATGCGAAGGTAATGGCGCAGGCTTTTGTAGAAAAAGGCTACAAAATTATCTCCGGCGGAACCGATAATCATATGATGCTTATTGATCTCAGCAGCAAAAACATTACGGGTAAAGCTGCTGAAAATGCGCTTGGCCTGGCAGATATTACCGTGAATAAAAACATGGTCCCTTTCGACAAGGAGTCTCCCTTCACTACCTCAGGCATTCGCGTGGGCACAGCGGCGGTGACAACGAGAGGCTTTGAAGTAGAAGATTGCTTGCAAGCGGTTGAATGGATTGATACGGTAATTAAGGAACCGGGAAATGAGTCTAAAATTGCCGGTATTAAAGCAGATATCAATCAGTTTATGAAAAGATTTCCTCTATATGTGGATTAATGATTTCTGAGATACTAATTTTCAACTTATTATATTTGATCTTGTTCATTTATCGTAACTACTCACGTAGATGCTTTCAAAAGGAAAAAATAGTTAATTTTTCGTCAGACGAATATGCTTTTTGAGGAATACCAATTAAATTTTGGAATGTTGGATAAGATTAATATTGAGATTTGTT
>CALCSX010000130.1 GCA_937894165.1 uncultured Saprospiraceae bacterium
ATTCGTCGTACTATTCAAGGTTAAATTCCCGCTATTACACAACAAATCTACATCCGCTCCCGCATCTATCTCCGGTAAATCCTGATCCGCTATTACCTCCACTCCAATTGATGACACACAGCCCGTCTCTACTTCCATTACTTCCACCACATAATTCCCAGGCCCATCATACATCACTATATTCGTCGTACTTGTTCCCAAACTCCAGTCAAAATCAAAATCATTCAAATCAGGTGAATTACTCCCATTTACACTCACCGTGATATCCCCTTCATTGGAATCACCGCAGCCTAAGATTATCTCATCTGTCGCCACTGACAATTCAGGCTGCCCTCTGTGGGTAAAACTAGCTAAATTACTCTGACAACCACGACTATCTATTACTCGAAGCGAATAGTTCGTACCCGCAATTACCGGATCACTCGTGAATATATTGCCCACAAAGTCTCCCGTTAGCGTACTTCCCGCCCCTAAACTATACGGAGCCGCTCCTCCATCTATTGTCGCTACTATGACCAAATCATCCCCATCACATATATCTTCTAAGTCTATACTTGGATTTTCGTTGAATATTACCGTCACCTCATCCGGTGTCCCGTCACAGCCATCCAAAATTCCGGACAACCTATATACATATGTACCATACTCACTCACACTTATCCCCGTACTCGGGTTCGACGCATTCGTAAACGTAGTCGTCCCCGGCCCACTCACCTGTAGCCACATCCCCGTTCCATCAGATAAAGTCCCATTTAAATTAGTCGTCAACATACCACAAAAATCTTGGTCAACCCCCGCTTCTATCTCAGGACCTGTCGTGCCCGCTATAGAAAAAGATATTGGTATAGAGGTACAAAACACGCCGTCATTATTTACATCCGTAATCTGTATTGTAAAATTCCCTGACGGTAAGCCAGAAATCGTAGCACCAGATTGAACACTTGTTCCACTAGGGGGGCCATATGGACCTCCCGGACCTTCTATAAGATAACTATATCCTCCCAGTCCATTAGCCGTAAATGTTACCGTACCATTGTTCAGCCCACAATCCGCAGGCGTAGTCTCTATTACAAATGCCTCTAGATCTCCCTCTATTTCAATCTCTATCACCAATTCATCAGAGCAAGTAACATCTGCTGCATCTGAAACAGTAATTTCATACGTCCCCGGAACCAAATTATCTGCAAATTCAAAGGTAGCTACATTCGGTGACCAGTTATAATTATACAACCCTTCACCTCCCGTAGCAGTAATTGAGATTGAACCGGACTCTGCGTCACATTCTGAATTTATGATAATAGCTTCCGCTATAAGTGGCTCTGATGGCTCAACCTCTATCTCACCAATTCCTTCGCAGCCCTTTCCATCAGTAACAGTTACAGTATAAATACCTGCAGGCAAATCATTATCGAAGGAAGTGGTAGCACCGGTACTCCATAGATAATTCCATGGTGACTCACCGGTGACATTATCTACAAATGCATAGCCATCATCCTTCCCACAGTAGGTAGGTGTAGATTCCATATCAACTTCAATATCTTGTCGAACAAAAGGAATACATAATGATGTGCCGGTTGGATCTGATGGAAATCTTTCGCCGGGGAAACAATCTTCATTTATACCTTGTATACATACACTTCCGTCAGGAAAATCATTTACATTGATAGTTATAGATGCCTCTTGAGTTGTAATCGTAGTACCATCAGGCAATGTCCATACATAGTCACATACATCTTCAAAAGGTGGGTCAACAGTAAAGGTCATTTCTCCACAGCCTAGTGTTCCATCATCAGAAACTTGAGATTGTAAAAGTAAATCAACATCCGGTGGAGCCGGATTATTTGTCCATCCACTAACAATTTCAAAATTCACATCACAAATATCTCCAGAGCAACCATCCAAAACAACCACCATTACCTGACCGGCCGCCGGAGTGAAATTTGTAGTTAAGGTGAATGGCCCTTGAGTACAATCAGTTTGACAGGGAATAGCATAGGGTTGTTGTGTAATACAATCTTGAATACCAACTAATGCTCCTTGTATACCTTGATTATTTTGACAAGTGCCTACGATAGGTGTCACAATAATTGAAAACGGACCACTTCCATCCGCAACAAATGCAAAATATGAAGGGTTATTTAATACGGAATTCGTACCTCCACATAAAGAAATCGGATTAATAGGATTAGATGACATTGAAAATTCTACTTCATCTCCACCACATAAACCTTGATATATGGTTAGGTTCCCACTATAACAATCTGTTATAGGTTCATCTTGCACAGTCCCGCAAGCTACTTGCGATTTAACAACTGAAATATTTAAAAAAAAGAACAAGATCAAAATTAATTGGGGTATTCTTCTTATCATGATAGTTTTGAATTATGTTATCTCGTAAAAATAATAAATTAATTAACATTAATTAAAATTATGTTTTGTTATTTTATATAAAAACTATAAACAGTGGCAAAAAATTAGATCCCAAACAGAATTAATGTCATATTTTCTAAAGTATAGGAATATAATACAAAATAATTAACATATATCATTTCAATTTCATGAATAAAAAGTTAAGATCAGAAACTTGTTAACTAATTGTAAATAAATTTAATCTTCAATTATCAATTTGGTATTGAGTCAAAATCATTTTCTTTACAAAACAATAAATAATTTAGATTCGTTATTTGGTCACATATCAAAGAGTTTTTATACATTTAAACTAAATTAACTAATTTAAATTAACATTTGTGAAAAAGATTTTTCTCTTTATTATAATATCCTTTTTTGTAGGTTTTCGTTGCTTCACTTTTGATTTAAATGCACAAATTGGTGAAAGAACTATGATAACTGACGAAAGACCCAAGTTTACAGATCGATTATGGTTTGGAGGAAATTTTGACCTTGGTTTCACCACCAGCTATTATAATGGAGGTACTGTCAGAGCAAATTTCTTCACAATTGGATTGACACCAATGGTAGGCTACAAGTTCAACAATTGGTTTTCAATGGGCCCCAGAGTCGGTGTACAATTTAATAATATAAAGTATATTTTTCCTAACATGAGTGAATCTCAAAGCGTTTTCACAGAAGTTTTGGCAGGTTTTGCCAGAGCAAAAGTATTTGAAAACTTCTTTGGACATTTTGAATACGGAATCGCTAGTCTTCTTTATCAAACCAGCGGCACATTGGATATACAAAAAGATTATGTTGAACGAGCATTTATTGGCGCAGGCTATACCTCAGGTGGTAAGTTTGCCACTGAAATAATGATACTTTATGACCTGATTTTGGATGATAGATTTTTTAATTTACCTTTCGATATAAGATTCGGAATCACTTATAACTTCTAGGAAATATAGAATTTTTCAAAAAAATGGAGTATTTATTAATTTAAATACTCCATTTTTATTTTATCTAAATGAAAATTTCACACCGAAATTGAAGTGAATTCCTGCCTGTGGGTAAAGTCCTATAGAAGCATAGTTTACCCCACCTAAGCCAAGTACTGAAGGATCATCATTTATCGGATTATATCCGGCAGAATCAAAGGCATAAACCCACCCGTTATTTGAATATAAACTATTAAAAAGGTTGTTGACACTACCAAATAAACTTATTTGTGTATTTCTAATATCAAATAAGTACTCAATTTTTACATTCGTAAATGAATAAGGGCCTAATGAGCGAGCAATATCTCCGGTATTATCTAAAAATTGCCTGCTTATGTATTTCATATCGAAACTAATACTGTTAGGTAGAAAAGAAGATCTGCCACCAATTAAACTTGCAGGATTAATACCAAGACTTAATCCGGCTACGAGGGCAGGACTAAAAGCAATTGGAGATTTATCGAACGTTTCTATCCGCTGAGACCCGTCATCCCAAACATCAACATAGTTTTCATAATCCAATACCTTATTTTCCGAAAGTGCAATATTCCCCGAAATATTGATACCTCTAGTGAGATTATAAGTGGAGGAAATCTCTACCCCAGCCCTATAACTCTTATCAACATTTATTCGAGTAAAAGCACCTACATCATTAATTCTACCATTTAAAATCAATTGATCTTGATAATACATTCCATACAAATTAGTTATTATAGATAATTTAGAATATCTCTTTTCAAAACCAATTTCAACATTATAGAGCGTCTCAGGCAAAGGTTGATCCTCCGGGGAAGCGTCAACATAATCCCTACGATTAGGCTCTTTATTAGCGACAGCTAGCGAAAGATAATATTTTGAGCCCTGATCAGGGACCAATGTCAGACCTACTTTTGGATTTATAAAATGCAAATCAATAACTTGAGCCAAGGGATCTAACTCTCTATTTATCCCAATAAAATCAAAATTAACAAATCTATATTGCAAATCTAAATATCCAAAGAGATTCTCTCGAATGGGATAATTCATACTATAAAAGACATTCGCATCATACTTTTTTCCGACATTATTATAATACTCATATTTATAATCCGGTAAATTTCCGTTCTCTGACCACAACACTTCTCCAAAGTGCATTCCTTCATAATAATTATAACCACCGCCAAGTGTATGTAAGACAGAACCCCTTGAGTAGTTTATATTGCTTACAAATCCCACAAAGTCATTGTCCAGCCATCTACGTCGAATAAAATCACCTCCGTTGATAGTGTCGGTATCAATTATTACATTATTTAAACCGTAGGTTGAAAATGGGTCGTTTTCCCTAAATTCTTCGTAAAATCCTGCTCCTTTTGTATAATGAAGTGTGAGGTTGAAGTCAAGATTTTCATTTATTTTTGCTGTGTTAATCCAATGTATATGATTTTGATAATAATTATCGACCTGATCATCATAAGTAGTGCCATCTGAATTCAATCCGGCTGTATTTAAAGTCCTATTGTCTCCAATCCATTGAATAGGTAAGCCGTTCCATGCTTGGTACGTAATTTCTTTACCACCAAATACAACAATTCTACTACTCATTCTTTCGCCAAAATACCCGCCCTCAACATAGAAGGACGACAAATCACTTGTCGCTCTGTCAATATAACCGTCGGAAGATATTTTAGAATATCGTCCTGCAAACCTAAATCTTCCTTCTTTTCCTAAACTTCCGGTATTTGCTGAGATTGAGGTTCTCAAAGTATTAAATGATCCGTAGGTTTGGGTCAATTCCAATCCCGGCTCAGGACGATTGCTTAATGTGTTTAAGTTTATTGAGGCTCCAAAACTACCTACTCCATTCGTTGATGGTCCTACACCGCGTTGAATTTGCAATTGCTCAGTAGATGCTGCAATATCAGATATATTGACCCAAAACACTCCTTGTGATTCAGAATCATTTACCGGCACACCATTTATAGTGACGTTAATTCGTGTTTGGTCACTACCTCGTATTCTTAACCCGGTATATCCTACTCCTGCCCCTGCGTCAGATGTATGAACTACCGAGGTTTCAAATTGCAAAAGAGTTGGCAAATCATTTCCGAAATTATATTTGTTTAGCTCTTTCTGATTAATATTTTGAGCGGTGAATGGTTCTTTCCTTTTAGTCCAATTACTATATATTGTAAGAGGGTTAAAAGTATATTCACCCTGAATATTATTGTTGTCGAATCTGACGATACCTGATTTGAGAAATTCATTTAGAGGTAGCACAATGTTGGCATAACCATGGAGGCTGCCATCAAAAATTATATTGTCCAGATCGTCGTTAACATTTATAATAAATTTTCCATTTTGATCCGTTACTGCGAGATTGAAAGAATCTTTTCCGGACTTTACGATGATAGAAGAAAGCGGAGTTTCGTCATAATCTAATACTATTCCTTCAATTTCTTGCTGGGCAAATATTAAACTACCGGCGAAAAAAAAGGGTAATAAGAATGCTAATTTCAAAAATTTCATTGATAATAATTTAGCCTTTCACCCCATGGAGTGAAAAGTAGGTTAAATAATAATGGTACGAAATTTTCATCTTCCCTTTCCGGAATTACCCGGCCAGGTTCATTGGGTATAATCTCAGCCTGTGTTTCAATTGCTTAAAGCAAAAAGGCACCCCCATACAATGAAATGTTGATCAAAGGTAAAAAAACAAATATTCCGAAAAAAACTATATCAAATATTTTTAATAATTTTTCCCTTAATTTAAAAAGACCTATTCTTTGTTGGAATAGGTCTTTTAGATAATCAATCAAAATTTTTAGAATATTCTTTGATATTCTTCAGGATATTCTTTTCTGTAGGTATATTTTAAAACATCATGAGATGTCACTATCCCGACAAGGGTATTTCCTTCTGTGATAGGCAGGGCATGAAATTTATTCAATATAAAAAGCTCACATGCAGTACCTACTTTACTATCAGGATCTAATGTGGCTACTTTTTTAGTCATATAATCAGCAACCAATCGCAATGGAAAGTCTTCAGCTCTAGAGTCAGATCTTAGCAGATCATATGTTGTTACTATTCCTAATAGTTGATTACTATCGTCTACCACGGGAACATGATGGATTTTCATAGTTTCTAACATCATCATAACGTCAGAAAGATTGTCTAGGGGGCCAACTGTTTTAACATTTCGAGTCATGATAGTTGATACAGTTTCGTTCATCATAGTTTAAGTATTTTATTATGGTTATATTTTGCTTGGATTAAATATAATGATTTTATTTTAATCCCATCTCATTTCTGAAATTTCATTTTTTATTTTTTTCATTTTATTTTCTAGACTTCCTTTTAAAAGTGTAAAATTTAAATTATATTTTTCACATGTTTCAATATATTTCTCATGTAATAGATCTCGTCGGCCCCTATCCTCCCTAAAATTGGCATTTTCCCACGGAATATCCGGTGAACACAAAAATCTTTTATGATAACTATCATTTTCTAAATGATTTATGATTTTGCTATCTACTTTTCCAAATTTATCCATTGACCATACAAAAAGTACCAAAGGATCAGTGTCGCATACTAGTAATTTAGAAGCTCTTTTAAGAAAATAATTCTCCCACCTCAACTGTCCTTCCAATATTTTTGCAATGTCATCATAATTATAATGTCTTCTGATCCAATTTAAGTAATAAACTGCATATTCGGATACTAATGGTTCTTTCAATAAAAGTGCAGTAGCTGAGGAAAAATAAGATTTTCCCGTTGATTCTGCACCTGTAAACACTATTTTTTTAATCATTAAATTATTTATTTAATAAAGAGCAAGCCTGCGAATATAAACTATCTTTGCAAATTCATTAATTATTTGTACCTATTGAACTGTAATTTATTTCCTTTCTATAATGATAATTATTATTTAAGAAGGCATTTACAATAGAGCTAGTTTTTTATAGTAAAATAGCGCTATGAATTGGAACTCCTTTAAAATAAGTTTGTTTTATAATTAAAAATTTAATGCATACTATTGAACCATACTATGGCTGGTTAAACGATTATGATTCCGCCGAAGATGAAAATTCTCCTTTTGCAGGCGAAGAATATAGCGAATTTTACTTTTCAAAAACCATATATAATTATTACATACATCCGCGATGGGATGATTTTGGTTCCACAACGCTTTACGCTAAAATTTTATATGCAGATTATGATGAAGGATATTGTATTATTGAGTTGATAGGAGAATGGAATGATTGCATCTATAATGACTTCATGACCTTGAAAAGAAATATTTTAGAACCCTTAATTAATGCCAACATCTCTAAATTTGTATTAATTTGCGAAAATGTTTTGAATTTTCATGGTTCTGATACAGATTATTACGAAGAACTATCCGAAGAATTGTATGAATACGACGGTTGGATAGTAGCAATAAACTGCTCAAAACATGTTTTGGAAGAAATGGACAATACGCGACTTTTTGAATATTTGGCATACAGGCCTCCATATAATACAGTCAATTGGAGACCCTATAAACCGGCAAATGTTTTCAAACTTATAAGTTCGCTAATAAATAAACGGCCGATGCGGCTTGAATAAGCAATATATTATGACCCACAAAAGCGGATATGTTAATATTATTGGGAAACCAAATGTTGGAAAATCAACATTGACCAACATCCTTATGGGTGAGAAATTAAACATTGTTACTCCTAAAGCGCAGACAACAAGGCATCGAATTTTAGCCTTATTAAATGGAGAGGATTTCCAAATTGTCATTTCAGATACACCCGGTATTATCGACAGTCCCAAATATAAAATGCAGGTTACGATGAATGAATACGCATTTTCTACTTTCGAAGATGCTGATTTAATGTTGGTGATGGTTACAGAAGGAGAAAGATTTGAAGAGAATCCTTATTTTTTGGAAAATTTGAAAAAAATTGACGCTCCGAAGATTTTAATTTTAAATAAGATTGACGAATTGTCTCCGGAAAAAATTGAAACAGAAAAAGATTTTTGGAGAAAATCAGAAATTTTTGACACTATCAAAGCCATTTCTGCAAAAAACATGAAGGAGGCTAATGATTTTATTGAGGAAATAAAAGAATACCTTCCGGAGCATCCACCCTATTTTCCTAAAGACCAAATTAGTGACAAAACAGAGCGGTTTTTCGTGTCAGAAATGATTAGAGAAAATATATTACTTCTTTATCACCAAGAAATCCCTTATTCAGCGGAAGTCATCGTTGAAGAATTTAAAGAGGATCCTGATGCTACACCCCCAATTTTGAGGATTAGAGCAGAGATTTATGTAAATAGAAAAACACAAAAAAGCATTCTTATCGGGAAAGGCGGCGCATCGATAAAAGAATTAGGAATAAATTCGCGAAAAGCTATAGAAGCTTTTTTTAATATTAAAGTTCACCTGGAGTTATTCGTTAAGGTGAAAGAAAACTGGCGAGATGATGAACGAACACTTCGTCATTTCGGATATAATTAATAAAACAAAAATAATTTAATGGGTAATTTAATTGCTGTAGTAGGCAGACCTAATGTAGGAAAATCAACATTTTTTAACAGACTTGTCGGAGGAAGGCAAGCTATCATAGACGATTTTTCGGGAGTTACGCGCGATAGACAATATGGCACGGGCGAATGGAACGGTAAGAAATTTAATGTTGTTGATACCGGAGGGTTTGTCAAATCCTCCGACGATATTTTCGAGAAGGAAATTCGAATTCAGGTTCAAATTGCAATAGAGGAAGCAACTGTGATCCTATTTATGGTAGATGTGGCCACCGGCATCACTGACCTCGATTCTGAAATGGCGGATCTTTTGAGGAAAACCAAAAAACCGGTATATTTAATAGTCAATAAGGTTGACAATTACGACAGGCAATTATTAGCGAATGAATTTTGGTCATTAGGATTTGAAAATACATTCTTTTTGTCCGCAGCAACGGGTAGTGGTATTGGGGAGGTGCTGGATGAGGCAATTCAGCATTTGGATACTGAAGTAAAGGAAAATACTGGAATTCCTAAATTCGCAATCATTGGCCAACCCAATGCAGGGAAATCTTCATTAATCAATGCCCTTTTAGGCGAAGAAAGAAATATTGTTACTGAAATTGCAGGAACGACACGTGATTCGATTAATTCCTATTACAATAAATTTGATTTAGAGTTCGAATTGATTGATACAGCAGGTATCAGAAAGAAGAATAAAGTCCATGAGGATCTGGAATTCTATTCCGTTATGCGTGCTATAAATGCAATAGAAGATTCTGATGTTTCTGTCATAGTGATTGATGCGACTATGGGTGTTGAAGCCCAGGATATGTCACTGTTTAGATTGGCACAAAAACGAAACAAGGGAATAGTTCTGTTGATCAACAAGTGGGATTTGGTCGAGAAAGAAACCAATACTGCGAGAGATTATGAAAAAGAAGTGAAGGAAAGAATTTCTCCTTTCTCAGATGTTCCCATAATATTTATTTCTGCAACAGAAAAAATCAGGATTTTACAGGCGATGGAAGCAGCCCTTGAAGTTCACAAAAACAGGCAGCAGAAGATCAAAACTTCCGTTCTCAATGACATTTTATTAGAAGAAATTGAACGCAACCCACCGCCTACTCACCGTGGAAAATATATCAAAATAAAATATATAACCCAATTGCCTACTTATTTCCCGGCTTTTGCTTTCTTTTGCAATAATCCGCAACACGTAAAGGATAGTTATAAGCATTTTCTGGAAAACAAAATGAGAGAGCATTTTAATTTCACAGGTGTGCCGATTGGAATATTTTTCAGACAAAAATAGACTGGAATGGAAATTATAAAAGAGGTTTTGGGTGGGGCTTTATTGATACAACCTAAAGTTTTTGGGGATCATCGTGGTTACTTCATGGAAACCTACAATACGCGTTTAAAAGAACTGACTGATAACACTTTATTCATTCAGGATAATGAAAGTCTTTCTAATAAAGGGGTGGCGCGAGGCTTGCATTTCCAAAAAGGAGCTTTTGCGCAAGCCAAATTGGTAAGAGTCTTGAAGGGATCAGTTCAGGATGTTATTGTAGATCTTCGACCGGGTTCTACATTTTATGGGCAACATTACTCAGTCATATTATCTGATATAAATAAATATCAACTATTCGTCCCACGTGGCTTTGCGCATGGCTTTGTGGTTTTGGAGGATAAAACCATTTTCTATTATAAATGTGACAATGTTTATTCTCCGGAAAATGATTCAGGAATACAGATGAATGATTCTAAATTGAATATAAAGTGGGAAGTAGAGCCCGATGAATGGATTCGGTCTGAAAAGGATATTTCATTGCCCTTTTTTGGAAAATAATCTTAAGAAATGGTAGCATTAATACTTGGGAAAAATGGTCAGCTGGGACAAGCGTTTCAAGATATTTCCGCAAGGAATAGCAATATCGAATGGATATTCCTGGACAGATCTGATTTTAACTTTCTCAATACTGATCTGCACTCTCTTTTAGGAAAATTCGAATTTGATATTGTCATCAATTGCGCTGCCTATACCGCAGTTGATCTAGCCGAGACTGAGAGAGACTTATGCTATAAAATAAATGTAGAAGCTGTCGACTCAATTTCCAAATTTTGCGCTCTAAATAATAAAGTTTTAATCCACTTTTCCAGCGATTATGTATATCATAACGATTTTAACCGCCCACTAATAGAGGGCGATCCTACTTCCCCAAAAGGTGTCTATGCAAAAAGCAAATTAGCCTCTGAGAAAATAGTAATAGAAAATAGTCCCGCAGCAATTATTATTAGAACCTCCTGGCTTTACAATGCTACCGGTAAAAACTTTGTAAATACAATGATTCGCTTGTCCGAAAAAATGCAAGAAATAAAGGTGGTAGATGATCAAATTGGCACGCCCACCTACGTCCCACATTTAGCCCAAGCTGT
The DNA here is from genome assembly GCA_937894165.1 of uncultured Saprospiraceae bacterium. Taxonomy (GTDB): domain Bacteria; phylum Bacteroidota; class Bacteroidia; order Chitinophagales; family Saprospiraceae; genus CALCSX01. Next base: position 11,325 of record CALCSX010000130.1, read on the forward strand.
TATTTCAATTATGGAAAATGATCGTTACATGAGCCATATTGTAAAGTTAAAACGGGCTGAAATATTTAATTTTAGTAATGAAGGAGTATGTTCATGGT
>CALCSX010000131.1 GCA_937894165.1 uncultured Saprospiraceae bacterium
TCAAAAAAATAATTTAAAAAACATGAAAATATCACTCAAATCCCTCCCCGGCAACCTCCACTTCGAAGCCTCCAACGAAAAAGGCGACACCCATATCTTCTCCGGCGAAGACCAAGGGGTAAGACCGATGGAATCCGTTTTAATGTCCATGGCAGCATGTAGTAGCATCGATGTAGAACTATTCCTTAAAAAAATGAGACAGGATATACAATCCATTGAGGTTGTAGCCCTTGCAGAAAGAGCTGAAGAGCCTCCCAGAATTTTTACGAAAATAAATCTTCACTACCAACTTACCGGAGATATTAAAGATGAGAAAGCCAAGAAAGCTATTGAAATGAGCATCAATACTTATTGCTCCGTTTCAAAAATGATAGAAAAGTCAGCAGAAATAACCTATTCTTACAAGATTAATGGAAAATAACATTCCGAAAATAAATAAAATACCAATCATACTTATGACTCTTGACCGTCAAAGTTAAACTTCCTTATTGCCATCACTCCCAATCATATCATCATATCATCTGCAAATCATATCATCTGTCCCCCGCCGGCGCAAGTATTTAAATGTGCCCCCAGCCATTCTTTAATCAGACAGCAGCTATTATCCAATAGTTAATTCAGGTTTTTCCGACTTTCTCGAACCACGAGAATTTATTCACTGGCTAAATACTTCTCGAACCACGAGAATCTTTTTTGCCAGCCCAAGTTAGCAAATGCGTCTTAGTAGTCCCCCCTACCTCCCGAAATGCCATCAATCATATCATCATATCATCTGCTAATCATATCATCTGCCCCCCGCCGGCGCAAGTATTTAAATGTGCCCCCAGCCATTCTTTAATCAGACACCGGCTATTATCCAATAGTTAATTCAGGTTTTTCCGACTTTCTCGAACCACGAGAATTTATTCACTGGCTAAATACTTCTCGAACCACGAGAATCTTTTTTGCCAGCCCAAGTTAGCAAATGCGTCTTAGTAGGCGAAGCCTTAACTCCCGCCATGCCAAAAAATAAAAAAGGTTAACAATGCATCATAATCCCACGTTCGAGTGCTATGAAATCCTAGAGAAGTGACCAGAACCAAAACAAGAATTACACTTTTTACGAAATTAGAATATTTCAGCGTCGGTAAATTTATACATCATTTAAATAAATTAGGCATTGAATAAAGTCATAACCTTAAAAAAATATGGAATAAATCTGATTATTTTTTATTTCAAAATTACAATAAATAAAAAAAGGGCTATTCGCCCTTTTCAAATATTAATTTTAAAATCTTTTATTCCTGAGTCTCCGTTGTGCTTGTATCCATGCTCAGCTTTGTCTTTACTAATGTTATCACATCATGTGCATCATCAGCATAAAGTATAACACCGGTAGCAGCTGAGCCATCAAAGATATAAGTGTAGCTGTTTTCTTTAGCTACATCTTCGATTGCTTTATTTATTTTATCGAGTAGTGGCTGAACTAATTCTTCCTGTTTAGCCAATACCTGCGCCTGCATTGCTCTTTCGAATTCCTCAATTTTACCTTGTTCTTCCATTAATTTAGCTCTTTCAGTCTCTAATTGCTTAGGGGAAAGCTCGCCTTGTTCTTGTTGTTGTTGTAAAACACCAACATTAGTTTGGAATACCTCTATCATTTGTTGACCTTTCTTTTGCATCTGCGTTTGGAAAGCTTCTAGATTCGATTGTGCTTGTTTCCACTCCGGCATTTCCTGCAATAATTCAGCTGAATTTAAATATCCGAATTTCTGTGCATGTGATGCTGTCATGAAACCTAACAAAAATATTCCTAAGAAAAATAATTTTTTCACTTTTTATATTTTAAATTGTAAACCGCAAATTTAGCAAAATCATTAACTATTTTCCTAATTTTTGGATAATGTCTGCTGTTTTATCTAAACTAGCTTTTGTAAATATTAAACCCGAAGCACTACTTTTATCCATTATTATGTCATAATTCTGATCATTAGCATAGCTTTCTATAGCATTGTAAACTCTATCCTGCAAAGGTTGAACCAATTGTTGTCTCTTTTGAAATAACTCTCCTTCAGGACCGAATTTAGCTTTCTGTTTATCTCTCACTGCAGACTCTGCCGTCATAACTTCTTCTTCTCGCTCTCTTTTTGCATCATCGCTAAGAAGAACTTGTTCAGCTTGATACTTATTGTACATACTTTTTATCCTGTCGTAATCTTTGGCTATATCCTGTCTCCACTCTTCTGCCAGTTTATCCAATTGTGTCTGGGCAGCTTTATATTCTTCCATGTTATCCAATACTTTAGCAATATCTACTACAGCTACTTTTTGTGCTTGAGCCATTCCAATCGTCAGAATACTTACCATTAAAATAAAGAAATACTTTTTCATAGTTTTAGTTTTTTGTTTTATTAAATAGCAATTGGGTAGGTTTTGTTAAATGATCGCTACCACATTGTGACAATATAACGTGAATTCCCTCCTTAAGTCTGACACTCACATCGATTTAACCGCATTTTAACGCTATGTCTTTAATTGTTAAGATGCTTTTAACATTCCTATTTTCATAGATTAACGATATATTTGCGGTTAAAACCATTAATTGTGAAGCAAATTTACCAAATTGATATAACAGAAAGAATTTCTCTACGTGAAATTCAAAATATTTTATCCCAGAACTTAAAATTGAGACTCGGAGACTCTGCTATTGAAGCGATAGATAAGTGTCGAGCCTTTTTGGACGAAAAAATTGACGGGAGTCATGAACTATACTACGGGATAAATACCGGCTTTGGCTCACTATGCAATGTTCACATCTCTAAAGAACAACTGGAAGACTTACAGACCAATCTCGTCATGTCTCACGCCTGCGGTAGCGGCGATGTGGTACCTGATGAAATTGTCAAACTAATGCTCCTTCTAAAAATTCAAAGTCTAAGCTATGGTTACAGTGGCGTGCAACGAATCACCGTGGATCGACTGATCGATTTTTTCAATCACGACATTACCCCTTTGATCTTCCAACAGGGTTCCTTGGGTGCTTCCGGTGATTTAGCTCCACTCGCACATCTGAGCCTCCCGCTTTTAGGAATGGGCTACGTAACTTCTAAAGGAAAACGTTATGATGTGGACAGTTTTTTTACTGCTTTTCGCTGGAATCCTATCAGATTGAAATCTAAAGAGGGTCTTGCATTGCTCAACGGAACACAATTTTCTACTGCCTATGGCTCCCACGCCATTATTGAAGGCTCTCGACTTTTGGCACTCGCCAATTTTACTGCAGCACTTTCTATCGATGCTTTCGATTGTAGTCTGTCACCTTTTGACGAGAAGCTTCATAGCATTCGTCCTCATCCGGGTCAGAGTTATACGGCGTCTTATTTGATCTCTATATTAAATGAAAGCACTATCGCATTAAGCGAAAAAACAAATATTCAGGACCCATACTCCTTCCGATGCATCCCGCAGGTTCACGGCGCCAGTATGGATACGCTGAATTATGTGAAGTCAGTGATCGAAACAGAGATCAATTCTGTCACCGACAATCCCAATATCTTCATCGAAAATGATGAAATAATCTCCGGCGGGAATTTCCACGCCCAACCCATTGCCCTCGCTTTGGATTTTCTGGCAATAGCACTCTCTGAATTGGGAAGCATTTCCGAGCGCAGAACCTTCCAACTCATTTCCGGCAAAAGAGGCCTTCCCGAATTCCTTACCCCTGATCCGGGTCTCAACTCAGGCCTGATGATACCTCAATATCTGGCAGCTTCCATAGCCAGCCAGAACAAACAGCTCTGCACACCCGCCTCTGTCGACTCCATTGTGAGCAGCAACGGCCAGGAAGATCATGTGAGTATGGCCGCCAATGCAGGAACCAAGCTCTACAAAGTAGTTCAAAATCTCGAAACACTTATCGCCATCGAATGGATGACCGCCGCACAAGCCTTAGCTTTCCGAAGACCATCCACTTCTTCACCCTTAATCGAAAAATACATAGAAAAATATCGCGAGATGGTACCTATCTTGGAACAAGATCGTATTTTGTTTGATGACATAGAAAAAACAAAAGCTTTCTTGCGAGACATTCAAATTTCAGATCTAAATCATGCAAGTTTATAGGAAATATTTTCTTCCTTTCTTACTTCTATTATCCGCTTCTGTAATTTCGGGACAAAAGAGTGATTTTATTCAAATCAATCAAGGCGTGGGAAAATTGCTCTTGCACTCCCCTCGTCTCACCGAAATACCTGAAAAGAATTTGCTTTATTCCGAAATTTCCTACGCGCGCTGGGGGGAAGGCAACAGGTATTGGCACAAAAATCACAATTACCCGCATTTCGGTATAGCTTTCCGTTACAATACCTTCGGAATCAATGATATCTATGGCAGCGCTTTCTCGCTATATCCTTTTATCCTCTGGAAAATCGGAAAGTCGGAGAAATCTTTCTTCAATTTTAGATTAGGTGCCGGTTTTGGCTATGCCACGCGACCCTTTCATCGCGTTTCGAATCCCCTCAATAAGGGTTTGAGCACGCGTTTGAATAATATAACTTGCTTCAATTTTTCATATAATTATATGTTGAACGCAGATTGGAA
>CALCSX010000132.1 GCA_937894165.1 uncultured Saprospiraceae bacterium
TTCTCCGCCGCCCCCAGCACCATATCCACGCCCGGTATTGAAGCTATTTCATCCGGTTTCAACTGCGCATAGCAACCCACCACGATTATTTTAGCCTGCGGAGCTCTGCGCATTGCCTGCCTTACGATGTTTCTGCACTTTTTATCAGCAAAATCAGTCACCGAACAGGTATTAATCACGTAAATATTCGCCCCCTCATTGAAATCCACCTCCGCATAGCCGGCATCCTCGAACAGCCTCCCTAGGGAAGATGTTTCCGAAAAGTTGAGCTTGCAGCCCAATGTGTGAAATGCTACCGTCTGTGGTGTTGCCATCTTATTTTTCCGCTTTTTCTACCTGCGCTAGCAGTAATTCCGTCAATTGCTTCTGATCGACAGGTGCCGGAGCATCAATCATTACATCGCGCCCTTGGTTGTTCTTAGGAAAGGCAATAAAATCTCGTATTGATGACTGTCCGTTCATTACAGCACACAATCGGTCAAACCCGAAAGCTATCCCCCCATGCGGTGGTGCGCCGTACTCAAACGCTCCCATCAAGAAGCCAAATTGTGCCTCTGCTTCCTCCTTCGAAAAGCCCAATAAATCAAAATTCCTCGATTGCAGCGCCCTGTCATAAATCCGTATGGAACCCCCTCCGATTTCAGAACCGTTTATGACCAAATCATAAGCATCCGCCCTCAATCCCATCAATATATTTCTATCCTGAGATGTCATTTTCTCTATATCCTCCTTCTTCGGCGAGGTAAAAGGATGGTGCATGGCATAAAAACGCTGCGTATCATCATCCCACTCCAACAATGGAAAGTCCAATACCCAAAGTGGCTTGAAATCGCCCTTTTTCATCAATCCCAATCTGCGGCCCATCTCCAATCTCAACTCACCTAATTGCTTGTAAGTCTTCTCCGCATCCCCGGAAAGTATCAAAAGCATATCTCCCGCTTTAGCTCCGAAAGCGTCCAACCATCCTTGCAATTTCTCATCGGAATAAAACTTGCCGACCGTGCTTTTTATCGACCCGTCTGCTTGAATTTTCACATAAACTAGTCCTTTCGCTCCTATTTGAGGTCGCTGCACCCATTCCGTCAGCTCTTTCATATCTTTATTCGAGAAATTCTCGGCTTCTCCCTCTACTTTGATTCCTAAAATCACCTCAGCCTGGTCGAAAACAGCAAAATCATGCCCTTTTACCAAGTCATTTAGCTTGCTGATCTTCATGTCAAAACGCAGATCCGGCTTGTCAGAACCATACAATTCCATCGCCTCATCATAGCGCATTCGTGGAAAATCTCCCAACTCCAGGTTCATCACTTGATTGAATAAATGCCTCGTCAAACCCTCAAAAGTATTCAGAATATCCTCTTGCGTCACGAAAGCCATCTCACAATCTATCTGCGTAAACTCCGGCTGCCTGTCCGCTCGCAAATCCTCGTCTCTAAAACATCTCACGATCTGAAAATACTTATCATATCCGGCCACCATCAGAATTTGCTTGAAAGTCTGAGGCGACTGTGGCAATGCGTAAAACTGACCACCACTTAGACGGCTCGGTACAATGAAATCCCGCGCTCCTTCCGGAGTACTTTTGATCAGAAAAGGTGTTTCGATCTCAAGAAAACCCTCATTACTCAAATATTTTCGAACTTCGATGGACAGATTCGAGCGAAATATGATATTTTCCTGCAAATTCGGTCGTCGCAAATCAAGATATCGGTACTTCATTCGCAAATCATCCCCACCATCAGTGTCCTTTTCAATGGTGAAAGGCGGCACTTTCGAGCCATTCAAAACTTCGAGTTTCGTAGCTCTAATCTCGATATCACCTGTCGGTCGATTGGCATTTTTATTGCTTCGTTCATCGACTACACCATGGACCTTAATCACATATTCACGCCCCAGTTTTCGAGCTTCCTTGCACAGTTCTGCGTCGATTTCCAGATTGAATACCACCTGAGTGATGCCATATCGATCGCGCAGATCCACAAAAGTCATACCTCCGAGATCACGAGTTATATCCACCCATCCGCTTAACACTACTTCCTCGCCCTTATTTTCCAGGCGCAGCGCCCCACAATTATGCGTTCTATACATTGTAATCGTTTAATTTGCCGCAAAAATACATCATTCCAAGGTTTATATGGAATAATACTGTCAAATTCTTGAAGGAGAAGCAGCTTTTAGTTGATTGGGGCGTGCCCGCGGGAAAGACCTCAAACGATTTGGAGGAAGGAGAAGCGATTTTTATGGTCTTCCCCGGGTCGCAGTCTTTCGGGGTTCCGTGCTGCGCTATCGCT
>CALCSX010000133.1 GCA_937894165.1 uncultured Saprospiraceae bacterium
AAACCCGCATGAAGTATTAGAAAATCTATTCCGGACTAAAAATACTTCAAAATAATCGTTACACTAGTGTTTTCGATTTAGCCATAGCGCTGCTATGACGAAATCTCCAAACACTCCTATTTTATTGTATTTTTAACCCTCATTACGAAGTTCTAACACCTCATGCGGGTTAGCCGTATCCGTGACGACCTGTGCTCTTCCCGGCAGCCAGAGGCATAGCAAGACCGGGAGAAAGTAGTACAACTTTCTCATTGAAAAATATTTATTGGTTAAAAAATATAAATATATTATATGTTAGGGACGATACTTAACTTTGAAATATCCATTAGTAATTACAACACTATCTCCACTTATAGAAAATGCTTTAAATGAAAAATTACCTTCTATAATTTTTTTTATTTCATAGATATCTTCGACGAAAAGATAACCTAGATATACGGTATCAATTTGATATTGTATATTATTTATCCTATCTCCAAAAGTGCCAATTTTTAAATCATTTCCGCCTTTTTTAATTCCTCCGGATATCGGTGATTTATACAATGAAAACCCTCCATCATTCGAAATTTTATTTGATGCTGTAATCTCAAATCCGCCTGTATCTTCATAATACTGGCAGTCAATGGCTATACACCCCCATGCGATATTGTTACTTTCACATCCTGCTTCCCAAGGGACTCCATCGATTTCGCAGCGGAAAATGTCCTTATGAGGAATGTCCTTTTCTTCCTTATTACAAGAAGAAGAGCTTGTTACCAGCCCCAAGAATACTACGCCGACTATAAGTGTTTTGGATAAGTTTTTGAAGGTATTTAGTTTTTTCATATAGTAGATTTTTTCTGGAAAAGCTGCGAGCCTCTAACTGCGAGCTTATAGATCGATTTTAGAATTAATCAAATTTTATTTTTAGATCAATTGATAATTTGTGAATCAAAATACATGATCAGTATTTTACAATTTTACTGTGGACTTGGTTCCATTTCAAGAGGGTGGAACTCATCAATTGAATTTCTTTCTATCCGAAAAGTCCTGCATACTTAAAAAGCACTTCGCAAAAGTCATCACACCCTAACACTTAAATATACGAACATTTTCGCTACCCTTTTCTGCAGATATCGATAATATCATATATTTATTTATTACATATTAAGAAATCTTATACTTCTTAGATCGAAATAATAGAAAATGGCGAGTGGCTAGCAGCTTCGCCGTTTATAGCTTCGCTGTTTAGCACTGTGTTGTTTAGCACTTCGTTGTTTATCTTTAGACTTTCCTCGCCCACAGAATCCTCTGAAGCCAAGATCATTCCCACATTAACAATTAACAATTAACAATTAACCATTAACCATTAACCATTATTGAGGCTCTCCTCCGCAAACATCGCCGCTCCCAAAACCCCAGCCTCATTAAAATATTGGGAAGGATAAATCAATGTATCTGTCTTGATGTAATTGACGAATTTATCGTATTTCTTGCTGATACCGCCTCCTATGATATAACGATTAGGAGAAAAAAGGCGATCAAGGTGAAGTAAATACTCATTAAAACGCTTGCCCCATTGCTTCATCGTCAGCTTTTGATCTCTTCTGACAACATTTGAGCAGTATTTCTCTGCAATGCCCCCTTTAAAGTACAAATGACCCAACTCCGTATTTGGTGCCAGCTTCCCATCCAAGAAAAAGCCCGAACCAATACCGGTTCCTATGGTAAGAAATATTGTGACCCCTGATTTATCGAGATCGGAAAGTTTCATCTCAGCATAGCCCGCCAGATCGGCATCATTCGCTACAGCAGTTCGACGACCGGTTCTCTCCTCCATTAGCTCTGCTACATTTACGCCTATCCACTCCGGCGAAATATTTCCTGCGGACAGCGCAACATGATTCTTGACTATAGCCGGAAAACCGATACCTACAGCTCCCTCCCATTTCAACTCGTCAAGAATTCTTTTAATCACCGGAGCCACTGAATCGGGTGTTGCAGGATTTGGTGTCAGAATTTTTATCCTCTCGGTAATTAATTTTCCGGTCGACAAATCGACTAAAGCGCCCTTGATTCCTGTTCCTCCAACGTCAATGCCTGCAACAATTCTCTCCATTATTTTATTTTATTACTCTTATTTTCATTTTTACATCCTCAGCAGGTCGACTGGAAGAATTAGTCTTCACAGCAGCAATAGCATCGATAACTTCCAATCCTTCAATCACCTGACCAAAAACGGTGTATTCTCTGTCTAAAAATGGCGTCCCTCCATGCTCGAGATAAGCTTCCTTCTGAGCGGGTGGATAATAGAAGCCTTTCATCGTTTCATTTCTAACCAACTCCCCTTCTGTAAGGGGTCTTCCCTGAACGATATAAAACTGAGAGCCTGAGCTTTCCTTGTTAGGATTCGCTGCATCGGACAGACGGGCAGCCGCGAGTGCTCCTTTTCTATGAATTAAAGTATCGACAAATTCCGCTTCCACGGTGTAACCGGGACCACCTGAACCAAGTCCGGCATTCGGGCGGGCATTGCGAGATTCCGGATCTCCTCCTTGAATCATAAAACCATTGATAACTCTATGAAAAATAAGATCATTATAAAATCCTTCTTCCACCAACTTCACGAAATTGTCCCGATGCTTCGGTGTGGCGTCATATAATTCAACGATCATTACACCCATTTCCGTGGTGATTTCAACCAGACATTTCTCCGGCGCGTTGATCTGTACTTGCTTAGTTTTTTCGTCCATTCTATTTCCTTTTTTTGCTTTTAATACTACTTCATAAATGCCTGAGCTCTGGTACTTATGACTCGGATTGGGAGAATCACTGCTCGTCCCGTCACCGAAATCCCAAGAGTAAGTCTCTGCATTTTTCGATTGATTTTCAAAATTAATTACCGCCGGTGCTTTAGGCTTTTCCGATTCATCATCCACCACTATAAATTTTGCCTGAGGTCCGCAAGAAAACAAACCCACCACCAAAACTAATACTAAATATTTATATGCATTCATGCTCAAATTTTATCTTTTGATTAAAATTAATTCACCATTTTTACTTTCATCTTAACTGGAGTAACAGGACGTTCATTAGCACCCCTAGGAACTGAAGCAATTTTGTCGATAACCTCCATTCCTTCAACAATCTCACCGAAGACGGTATACTCCCTGTCTAATTGGGGTGCACCGCCAATTTCGGAATATTTAGCGACTTGTTTCTCTGAATACTGAATTCCTTTCATCATTGCTTTTGGCTGCAATTCATTAGGATCCTGTATTGTCCCTTGAACAATATAAAACTGCGAGCCGGAACTCTCTTTATCAGGATTCATGTGATCTCCTAATCTTGCAGCAGCCAAAGTGCCTTTATAATGAGGTCGTCCTATCTCTGCCGGAATGGTATATCCAGGACCTCCATTTCCTAACATTACATCAGGTCCTGCATTCTTACTGACAGGATCACCACCCTGAATCATGAAGCCATCAATAACTCTATGAAACTCCAAATCGTTATAAAATCCTTCCTCAACCAACTTAATGAAATTCTCCTTATGCAAAGGAGTATCGTTATATAACTTGAAGGTCATATTGCCATACTCTGTCTCTATTAATACTTTTCTATCATCTGTCGAATTACAAGATGTTAAGAGAATTAAAAGAAAAGAAAATATCAGACTGCCTGAAAAAAACTTAACCATTTTACATCAAATTTTATTAGAAAATTAATTGTTTATAACCTCTTTAAAATATTCTATCACACATTTTACCAGATAAGCTTCTTGTTGTTCAACACCACTGGTTTCGAAGGGTTTTAATGCCTTATAATGAGGCCAGCCATCCTCATCCCTACCTACGAAATCAAAATAGCCTTCCTTCGTTAGTAATTCACACACCGCCACATGCATCAAATCCTGCTTCTCTTCCTTGCTGTAAGTCGGCTTGACTATCCCGGCTTCCTGAATTCCAATCATCAACAGAACGGTATTCAGGTCAGGCAAACTGTCCTTATTAAATCTATCTTTAATGAAATGCCTCACTCGCAGCCATTCAAAATCATTCTCCCAGTTTTCATTCATATTAAAAATAAAAATTAAGTCTATTCTTGTTTAATATTCGTTTGTATAAATCTCGTTCTTCGGGCTGCCGGGAGGGAAGCCAAAACGGATATCGAAACGACCACCAAAGTTACAATTAAAAAATCTGTTGGTCTCAATTCAGAGGGATATTTATCAACTAATGCCCCATGTAATTTTATTATTCCGTATTTTTGATGAATGAAATAAATAACTATTGCGAAAGCTGAGCCAATTAATGTTCCTATAGTTCCCAGTAAAGCCCCTATATAAACAATAACATTGCTCACTGCTCCATCTTCAAGTCCCATACTTTTTAGTATCGCTAAATCACTCTTTTTGTCTAAAACTATCAGCCACAAGGCACCAACCAGATTAAAAGCAACTAAAATCAATGCCAGACAAAGTATTAGAAAACTTATCCATTTTTCAATGTTCATCAATTTTAAAAATGTCGCATCCTTTTCATACCTGTCTTTAATAACAAAACCGTCAGGCAGGATTTGATCCAGTTCCCTTTTCACCTGATCAGAACTTGCTCCTTCAATTAATCCCAACTCTATGGCTGAAACTTCTCCTCTTTTCTGCAATAATTCTTGTACGAAATTCAGATTCGTCAAAATATATTCTCTATCAATATCCTGTTGGATAGCAAAGATTCCGATTGGCCGTAACAGTTTCTGAGTAAAAGCCTGACTACCCATTATTCCTCCCCCGCCCCCGGATTTAACCATATAGACTTTCAGGGGATTTAAAACATTATTTAAATTTACTGAAAGTTTATTACCGATAATATTTCCTACCACAGCATTGGCACCTCCTTCGGAACTAAAATTATAATCCCCATCAAAAACTGCTTCATCGAAACGATTCACCCGGGTAAAATTACTGTCCACACCTTTTATTTTCCCAAAAACCTGATTGTCCTCGCTTTCAAACATTGCAATTTCTTCAAGTGTGCCACTCACCGCATTTACACCTTCAATTTTCCCTATTTTATAGACCAAATCCTCATCCCAAGCAAAGGTTTTACCTGTTTCCGGACTAATAATTAAATCGGGATTGAATTGATTGTACATCCCTGCAATAATAGTTTCGAAACCATTAAAAACAGATAAAATTATGATAAGTGCAGCCGCTTCAATGCCGAGCCCAATAGTTGCAATGCCCGTGATGATATTAATAGCACTGGAGGATTTTTTGCCTTTAATATATCTCCATGCAAGTAAAAGCGGAAAATTCTTCATTTCTTAAAATTAGACTATGCTATCATTCTGAAAATAGGAAGATAAAGTTATTCCCGGGATATAGAAAATTTCACTCATCCTAATCCTTTATTAAAAGTGCAGTTCCGTCGTCCGGTATCTGAAGTGAATAATAAATATTGTCCAATATTTTATTCCTGTAATTTCCTGTTATTAGTTTTCTATTGTCCATCGTAGGATAGGTACGATTGGACAAGAAAATATATACAAAGCCATTCTCAGGATCAGTCCATGCGCATGTTCCGGTGAAACCGGTATGTCCATATAATTGATCAGATGCCAATACTGTCACATTTTGAGCTTTTTTATTATCTGTCTGCTTCATATCAAAACCTAAACCTCGACGTGAATCCCCTATCAATCGGTGTGTAAATAAATCCACCGTCTCTTGTCTGAGCAATCTTTCCCCATTGTAGAAACCCTTATTCCTCAACATTTCCATTATAGCAGCTAAACTCATCGCATCCGAAAAAATACCGGCATGACCGGCCACACCCCCTAACATCGCAGCCCCCATGTCATGTACATATCCTTGTAATATCTGATTCCTGAAATAATTATCTTTCTCAGATGGTACAATTTTGTTCTTCTCAGCAAATTCTAATGGATTGTAGCCAATACTCTCCAAACCCATAGGATAATAAAACTCATCTTTAACAAACGTTGCAAGATCTTTACCACTTACACTCTCCACCAGACGCGCCAGCAAATACATGCCCAAATCACTGTAAATATAAGTTTTTCTTATACTAACCGGAGATTCTATGATCTGATTCCAGATTTCATCTACATAATTATTCCTTAGGAACAAATTCTCAGCTACCATAACACTGAAATCCTCTTTCAATTCTTTCGTATAATACACATTGGAAGCATAGGATTTGCGCCTTTCGAAAGTTAATGTCTTTCTGTAAAAAGGTATCCACGCTATTAATCCGGACCTGTGTGTCATCACCTCTTCAATAGTCATCTTGGACTTATTGGTTTCTACCAGTTCCGTTAAATAATATGATAGAGGTTGTTTAATATCAACCTTGCCCTGATCGTAAAGTTTCATGATGGCAAGCGTCGTTGCAGCCACTTTGGTAATTGAAGCTACATCGAATATATCATCTTTTTCCATGGGACGATCTTTCTTTTCAGTATGGTGACCAAAGGCCTTGTGGTAAAATACTTTTCCATCCTTAGCAACCAATACCACACAGCCCGGAGCTGCCTTATCCGCTATAACCTTATTGGAAAGACTGTCGATTCTTTTCAGATAATATTCATCAATATCCAATTCTTCAGGACTAGCAAAAGAAAGTTTCATTAATAACTCAGTCTCTACACCCTGCCCGAATTTTGCTTTTGAAGAAGATGTTACAGGTAACTTACCTTTGAAAACATAAGCTCCGAAGATTGCTGCAGGTACAGCTTTTTCAACATCTTCATCCTCTATATAGGTAGTGATTAGGCACTTGGCATCATCGAAAACGACCGCAGCATAAGGACTGCCATTCATCACAACAACTGTCTTAATATTTCTCTCTTGCAATATTTCCACAAGCTTATTTACTGAACTATGAACCCCCCATCTTCCCGAAACCTTCTTATTCATATTGTAAATACTAATAACAACCATATCCTTATCATTGCAGGCATTAGCCAAGGTCGCTATTTGGGATTCTGACAATTGTGAAGGCTTGGAAAAATGCTCAAAATCTCCGTACTTTCCTAACTCGGTTTGCATTAATGTCTTTTCTGTTTTTCCAATGGCTATGGAGGTGAAGGACATATCGGCCTTTCTCTTTAAGGGTAAAACATTCTCTTCATCTCTTATTAATGTAATGGCATCCTTGATAATATCTCTTTTTAGTTTCTTCGCTTTGTCGCTTACCAAAATCTTTTCAGCCTTCTCAGCATTCAGCTCTTGAAAATCTAAAATGCCCAACCGCAATTTAAAAAGTAATATTTTCTGTACCTTTTGATTAAATTCAAATCTATTGATTCTCCCTTTAATCACAGCGTCCAAAACAGAATTGTAGGCTATATCCATATCCGAAGGAAGTAGTATGACATCTGAACCTGCCTGCAAAGTCATTACCTCTGCCTCTCCGGCTTTGAAATTCTTCAACACACCTTGCATCTCCATGGCATCTGTAAATATGAGCCCCTGAAAGTTATACTGTACTTTTAAAATGTCGTGAATCACCTTCCGTGAAAGTGAAGTCGGTAATTTTGGGGTATTATCCAAAGCCGGGACATTCAAATGAGCAATCATTACTCCCTGAAGGCCATTATTTCCCAGAATCTTAAAAGGAAACATTTCCAACATAGAAAGTCTGAGAGAATCAAATTTCAATACTGGCAAATCATAATGAGAATCGGTATCTGTGTCACCATGTCCCGGAAAATGCTTGCCCACAGCCATGACCCCGCCATCCTGTAAACCCGAAGCGTATAATTGCCCTTTAGAAATAACATTTGACCTGTCTTCGCCGAAAGATCTGTCATTTATTACCGGATTAGAGGGATTATTATTGATATCGATAACCGGGGCAAAATTAACATGAACTCCTATGGCTTTTAATTGTCTGGCAACTTCCTTACCAAAATCATAAATAAGGGTATTGTCCTGCAAAGCTCCCATCATCAACTGCCGCGGGAAATTCACCACTCCGGTCTTAAATCTCATTGCCGGCCCCCACTCAGCATCCATGGACACCATTAAAGGTAATTTCGAGGATTCTTGATATCTATTGATCAATTCAACCTGCTTCCCCGCTGTTCCCTGGAAGAAACATAATCCACCCACATTGTATTTCTTGATTTGATCTTCGACTTGCTTTTCATATGCCGCTCCCTTGTCAGAATGAGCTCGTATCATAAACAACTGTCCCACCTTCTCCTCCATGGTCATGGCAGAAAACAAACTATCCACTATCACTTTTTCTCCCGGGAGCATAGCAAAACTGTATGGTTCACTACCCGGCAGCTTATTGTGATCCAATTTTGTTGCCACCAGCGTTAAAAGAAAAATCAATATAAATTTCACCATAAAACCATTCATTTGCCACCTAAATATTGTCGGGTAAATATAATAAATTTAAATGGAAAACAAATCTATTCATATTAATATTTAATTTAATACATAAATACAAATGAAATATACGTCCTGTACATTTCAACAAAATTACAATAGTACTACAACGCAATTTCAAAGCTATTTATTAGCAAGAAAATGAACTAAAAACTAAGGACCATAGAATTGAATACAGTATTTGAGTTTTCTTACTGCGTCAATTACTTAATACATTCCAAAACAAAAGCAGGGGGAATATTCAAAGGAACAAAACTTATATTCACACTGGCAAATCGACTGGTGTAAAGCGCTTTTTCCTTCAGAGAATAATGCATTTGTATAAAACTACCATCCTCCTTCAATGCCAAAATACATGTATTTAATATCCGCTGACGCAATTCCTCCGGAAGAATTACAAAGGGGAGTGCTGAAATAATGGCATCCACCTCTTCCAAATCATTCTTTTGAAGGTGAAGTAGCAAATTCTCAGCAGAATCCTGAATTATAATTAATCTTGGATCTTTTATAGTCGCTAATATTTCAATCATATTGGGATTAACTTCAAAGCAGAATAACTTTGAACGCACACTCATCTGACTTAAAATTCTACGTGTAATTACACCATCCCCGGCACCGAGTTCTACAATTACTTCACAGGTTGAAAAATCAACATTCTTAATCATCCTTTTGCTCAAGAACCGGGAACTACGAGCCACTGTACCCATAGTTTTAAAGTTTTTGATGCCCTCTCGTAAAAAATTAAGCTTATTCATACCCCGCCTTCTAATCTTTAATTGTATTGTAATAAGGCAATAAATTGGGATGAAGCTGGAGGAGTTCTTGGTTAAAGTCTGTAGATTGTAATCTATTTCCTTTCAAATAAGGCACAATAAATGCATCCGGCACACCTTCCCTATTCATCCTGTTTGCCAATGACTTTGCGCCTTCATATTTAAAATTTAGTCCCGCTGTATATCGATAAGACCCACTGCCCATAGGACTTTCTATAGATACAAACTGATTATTACTTGAATTAGAACCTGTATACATTTGTCGAACTACTGTAAACTGAACTTTATAAAAACTCCCCTCAAAAAATTCTTTCAATTGCTGCCCCTTTTCATCTAAATTCACCTCACTAACAGCCAATGGTTCAGAATTAAATCTCACTTCTCTGGTAGCCATGTCATATAATATAAACTCAATTCTATTGTTCATTGTTGAAGCCATCGGATTGGCCCGGCCGTTGATAAATTCCTTTATTAAAGGAAAATTTGCCCCAAAACCCATCAAATCAATGCGTCCGGCGGCCACTCCCTTACTTACCAGATAATCCCCCACCTTTTCCGCCCGCTTTATTGTAAAAAATAAATCGAAATCACTATTTCCACTTGCGGCGGCATGGCAGAGTATCTTCACATTTAGTCCAGGATTCCTTTTTAGTATGGTAGTCAATTCTGCGATTATAGGCATATTGGTAGGACTTAAAATATTCTCATCCCTATAATAAATTGCAGGCAAAGTACCCTCCTCAACAATTACACTCTCAATTGCAGTTGGATCATCTTTTTCGATGTTCTGAATTCTCTCCAGATAGTCTTCTACCTGGTAGAAAAATTCCGGGTTGGAAAGAGTAAATTGTTCCTTCGCAGGTGTTTTATTGTAAAAATTGTAGATATCATAACCACCAAAGCCCCCGGGTTTATTGGAGGCAAAATATGCTTTCATGCCATCCGGATGAATTTTGAAAAACTTCTCATCAGCGCCTGAATTTAAGGGCATACCAAGATTCTCCGGTGTTGACCAAGTTAGATTCTCATCGTCAAGACGAGAACGAAAAACATCAAAACCACCGATTGATTTATCATTATTAGAGGAGAAATATAAAGTTCGACCGTCAAATGACAGAAATGGAGAAATTTCATCGTAGGTTGTATTAATCTTAGAACCTAGATTGATCGGTATAGACCATTTGCCCTCTCTGAAATACGAAAAATACAAATCATATCCACCAAATCCCTCAGGCTTCACAGCAGAAAACAAAACCAAACTATCTCTGTAAAAAACCAAATCCTTGTCGCCACTCCTTCCTTCAAATGGACTATCCATTGTCTTTGTAGCCTCCTCGATAGGCAGGTCAAGACTGTCCACCATCAATTCAGCGTTAACGTAGTATTTACCTCTTTTAAAGAACAATGCTTTCCCGCGTTGACTTATATCCAACAGCCATTCATTAGTAGTCGTATTGAGCCTGGGATTCATTTGATCCGGTTCAGTCCAGTTCCCATTGAAATACTCCGACATAAATAAGTTACAACGGATATCTTTCTCGGAATTAGGGAATATTCTATTGAAATAAATTCTGTTCTCCAGGTTAGTACTCAAAGCCAGATTTAGTTCATCATTTTTACTGTTGATCTTTTCACCAAGATTTTCAGCGAATCCCAACTTGTCCGCATATTGCAACCCCGCGCCCTGATAAGCCTTTTTCAAGTTTTCTAGAGCACTCTCGTAAAAAACATCCTTTGGCTTGGCCTTATTCAGATAATTTCTGTAAGCTGCAATTGCGCGAGGGAATTGATCGGAATAATGCAATGCCAATGCCTCTATAAAAAGAAAATCATTATTTAAAAATCTTGTATTGGATGCATATGATCTGTATAAATTTAGGCATTCATCTGCCTTACCCGAAAAAATAAGCGACAAATAATATTCACTTAAATCCTCGCGTTTCAGTGTATTCCCTTTCTCCAAATATTTCCGGAACCAATCCTGTGAACTTAAATACTCTCCATATGAGAAATTCTCCTTCGCCAGGTCAATTTCACTTTGGGCAATTCCCGGCTGTGCAAAACGGAAACTACCAAGAATTAAAATGACCAATAAGGTGAGGCTATATTTCAAATTTTTACCTTTTAAATAAATCAGAATTTATCAAACCTCTCTGTTTGGATCGAAAGCTTCCAAATAATCCGAAACTCTTTTCAAAAACGACCCTCCTAAAGCACCATCCACCACTCTGTGATCATAAGACATTGAAAGGAACATCATACTTCTTACAGCAATAACATCTCCATGTTCTGTCTCTAAAACGGCAGGCTTCTTCTTAATAGCTCCTGTCGCCATGATCGCTACCTGCGGCTGATTAATGATCGGAGTTCCCATCACATTTCCGAAGGTACCTACATTGGTAAGCGTAAAGGTGCCACCCTGAACCTCATCCGGCTTCAATTTCCCCGCTCTTGCTCTTTCCGCCAAATCATTGACTGTCTTAGCTATGCCGACTAAATTTAGCATATCAGCATTTTTAATGACCGGCACGATGAGATTACCTGAAGGGAGCGCTGCCGCCATTCCTATATTGATGTCCAATTTCTTTATTATCTTATCTCCATCTACAGAAACATTCACCAATGGGAAATCCCCAATAGCCTTGGCTACAGCTTCGATAAAGAACGGTGTAAATGTTATTTTAGTACCATATTTCTTAGCGAAGGCATTCTTGCTCTTATCTCTCCATTTTACTATATTGGTCACATCAACCTCCACAAATGAAGTCACATGTGGCGAAACCCTTTTCGACATCACCATATGATCAGAAATCATTCTTCTCATCCTGTCCATTTCAATGATTTCCACATTTCCGCTAGGATTTGTTTGAGGAATAGAAGACTTCGTTTCTGAGGCGGCGGAAGATGTTGTTTGAGAAGTGGCTTTTTTAACTTCGGTTGGCGCAGCAGGTTTTCCTGAGGATTTCTGCATTACAAAATCCAAAATATCCTTCTTCGTAACTCTTGAATTTAATCCACTTCCTTCGATATTATCGAGTTCTTCCTGGCTAATGCCCTCTGATGCAGCTATATTTCTTACCAATGGCGAGTAAAATCTGTCCTCACTTGAACTTACATTAGTTCGTAAATCTTCTTCCAATTTTTCACTTGGTGGAACCTCCGTACTAGTAGTCTGGCTTACTTCATCATTTTTTTCCTCACTTTGACTCTCCTCCCCTGCTGCCTCTGTTTCAATTATAGCTATCACTTTTCCTATCGCTACTACATCGTCAGGCTGAAAAAGTATTTCCTTTATTACCCCTTCTACCGGAGAAGGTATCTCTGAATCTACCTTATCTGTCGCAATTTCTAAAATAGTTTCGTCCAATTCTACTCTATCTCCCACCTGTTTTGACCAGGAAAGGATAGTCGCTTCCATTATACTCTCACCCATTTTAGGCATTATAAGCTCATATTTCGCCATCTCAATGTTTAAATTCGTTAAAAATTATTGCAAAATTAGTTATTTATCTTTCTATTAAAAATTTTCTGAGCATATTCAATGCCAGATTGCAGAAAATTTGAATATTGACATTTCTGTTTTTCGAAAATAAAAACTGTTTCACCTCTTTCCTTTCCTTCGTTCCTACACCTATAAACACCGTACCAACAGGCTTGTGCTCACTTCCACCCGAAGGTCCGGCAATGCCTGTAATGCTAATTCCAAAATCAGTTCCCGTCAATTTTAATAGACCATCCAACATTTCAGAAGCTACCTGTTCCGAAACAGCACCGTATTGCTCAAGCGATTCTTTAGAAACACCCAAGATCTTTTCCTTCATCTCATTACTATAGGTAACGAATCCCCCTTCGAATATTTCGGCACTACCGCTTAAGGCAACTATTCTACTGGCCAAAGTGCCGCCCGTACAGCTTTCTGCAAGACTTAAGTTTAGTTTTCCGGCATGTAATATATCACTCACCACAACTTCGAGGCTGTCATCATCATAGCCATATACTGCGTCCCCAAGTATATGCTCAATATCCTGAACTACTTTTTCCAGACCAGTGTTCAGCTCCTCCCCTTTTTGCCCGCTATAGCTGATTCGTAACTTTACCTCGCCTAATGAGGGCAAATAAGCTATTCCCATCCCACTCGGTAACTCGTCTTCAATATGAGTGATACTTTCAGCAATTGTAGATTCAGGAAGTCCAAAAGTTCGTATCGTTTTATGAATCACAGTTTTTACCGCCCGAGATCCTAATAAAGGCAAAACACTATTCTTCATTATATATTCCATTTCGTAGGGAACTCCGGGCAAGGAAAAAATAAGCTTCCCCCTTTCCTCAAACATCATCCCGGGAGCTGTTCCAACCTTATTTTCCAGAAGATTGGCATTGGCGGGCAGATAACATTGTTTTCGATGTAAGTCTGAAACTATTCTTTTCCTTCCGGCAAAATAATTATTAATAATTTCCCAGGCCTCTTCATTGAATACCAGGTCGACATTAAAATAATCCGCCAATACATTTTTGGTAATATCATCCCGCGTGGGACCCAATCCTCCCGTCAGAATAATAACATCACAGTGCTTTTGAGCCTCAAGAATCGCATTTGTAATGGCCTCCCGACTGTCGGAAACTGTATATTTCGTTAGAACAGGACAACCTATTTTGCTCATTTGTGTTCCAATCCATGCAGAATTGGTGTCGACAGTCTGCCCCAATAGCAGCTCATCTCCTATTGCTATAATGATAGAATTTTCCATTAGTTTTCCTTATAATTTAATTCGGATATCTCCATGATTATAAACTTGAATTTGTCCCGCTTGTTCAAGTTCAATCCGACCCATTTTATCCACACCGAGAATCTTGCCTCTAAACTCTTCTTCTGAGGCGGAATAAAATATTTTCTCTTCACCATGCCCCCACAATAAACTATTGTATTCCTGTTGAATATCCATATATTCTCCTCTGTAAAATTTGATGAGTGATTTCTCCAATTCTGCTGCGAGCACAAATACAATTTCGTCTAATTTACCCTTCCATTCCCCATTAAGAAATAAGGAGCCGGCGTGAGGAAGTTCTTCAGGGAATTGTTTCTGTAAAGCATTAATACCTATTCCAACTACCGAAGTACCGATTACCTTGCCCTTAAAACTATTTTCAATCAGAATTCCTGCCACTTTTTTATCATCAATCATGATATCATTCGGCCATTTAATTCGAATCCTTTTGTCATCTGTAAGAAGCTTACTGATGGTTTTGACTGCACCGAGTGCCACAGCTTTATTTAAAAAAAATTGATCATTTAAAGAAGTATTCTTATCTTTCAATATAAGACTGAAAGCGACAGATTCGTCAGGAGCATTTTCCCATTTTCTGCCATATTGTCCCCTGCCGTGGGTTTGATTATATGACAATATAACCGTTCCATGGATTGGTTTGGAATTTGCTAATAATATCTTAGCGAAATCATTCGTTGAATCGACGGTATCCAGAGGAACCAGAACCTTTCCAACAAAAAGAGTGTTTTCTAAGGGGTTAAATACCATACAAAATGTAAAATTTAATCTTTATTTTTATAAAAAATAGCAAATATAAAAGGAAGAAATTTGAATAAAGTTAATAGTAAAAGATCAAAAAGAGACGACAGTTACACAATTGAATTAAATCAAACAATCGTTCAGGCTATTCAGAGTGTTAAAGGTAAGAAAATTATACTCCTGGATTTACGAGATCTCAAAGATGCACCCACAGATTTTTTTATAATTTGCGAGGGGGATTCATCTGTCCAAGTGAAAGCTATTGCGCAGCGAATCCAATCGGATGTTAGGGATATTATAGGTGAACTACCAAGTCATATAGAAGGGAAAGATAAAGCTTTGTGGGTTCTTGTGGATTATTTTACCACGGTCGTTCATGTTTTTCATCCGGAAACTCGTGAATTTTACGAACTCGAAGAACTCTGGTCTGACGCAAAAAGTACTACAATAGAAGCATTATAAAAAGGCTAATAATTAATGAATAACGAAACAAACAAGCCGGAGACTCCTCCAACAGGAGCTCCAAAAAACAATAAAAAACCTACACCCAATAAGATGAACTCTTATTGGATTTACGGTATTATCCTCGCATTATTTATAGTAATTCAGCTTTGGTTTGGCAACTCCTACCGAACTGAGACTATAAATATGGAAAAGTTCGAGACCATTTTCAAAAAAGGAGATGTTGCCAAAGTTGAGGTTGTGAATGAGAAAACAGCTTACGTTTATCTTACCGAGGAAGCTTTAAATAAAGAGGAATACAAGGATCTAAGATCTTCAAATTTTTCAGGAGATTCTCCCCAGTTTGCCTTTAATACAGGTCCGACTGAGACTTTTTCCAGAAAAGTTGATGAACTCAATGAGGAGCATACCGGACAAACTGTTTATTTGGAATACAAGGAGGAACAGAATTGGTTTCTCATTATGTTCCAATGGATGATTCCCTTCATTCTTTTGATCGTCATTTGGCTTTTTATTATGAGAAGGGTAAGCGGTGGTGCCGGAGGAGGTGGAGGTCAGATCTTCAATATTGGAAAATCTAAAGCCACACTATTTGACAGCAATACCCAAGTAAATGTGACTTTTAAGGACGTGGCAGGCTTAGATGAGGCCAAGGAAGAAGTGATGGAGGTCGTTGACTTCCTTAAAAATCCAAAGAAATATACAGCTCTTGGAGGAAAAATTCCCAAAGGTGTCCTTTTAGTTGGCCCTCCGGGTACAGGAAAAACGCTTTTAGCGAAGGCTGTGGCAGGGGAAGCCGGTGTACCTTTCTTCAGCATCTCGGGATCTGATTTCGTTGAGATGTTTGTAGGGGTAGGTGCTTCCAGGGTGAGAGATTTATTCAAACAAGCTAGAGAGAAAGCGCCATGTATTGTCTTTATCGATGAGATAGATGCGATAGGACGTGCGAGAGGCAAGGGGAATATGACGGGCGGAAACGATGAGCGTGAGAACACTTTGAATCAGCTTTTGGTGGAGATGGACGGATTTAGTACGGACAAAGGTGTCATACTTATGGCTGCCACCAACAGACCTGATGTACTGGATTCTGCGCTGATGAGACCGGGACGTTTTGACAGACAAATAAGCGTTGACAGGCCTGATTTGGTAGGACGTGAGCAAATTTTCAGAGTGCATTTGAAGACTATTAAGACAGGTCCTGATGTGAATCCAAAAACATTGGCAGAAATGACTCCGGGCTTTGCAGGAGCTGACATCGCTAACGTGTGTAATGAAGCAGCTCTGATTGCAGCGCGATTTAACAAGACCGCAGTGGATATGATTGACTTTAACAAAGCATTGGACAGAGTAATTGGAGGTCTCGAGAAGAAAAATAAACTTATTTCTCCCGAAGAGAAGGAAATTATTGCCTATCACGAGGCTGGTCATGCGATTTGTGGCTGGTATTTGGAACATGCTTCTCCCTTGGTGAAGGTGACCATTGTACCTCGCGGAATAGGTACTTTAGGGTATGCACAATATTTGCCTAAGGAGGAACATATAGTGAGAACGGAGCAACTTCTAGACAGAATGTGTATGACATTTGGTGGGCGGGCTGCGGAGCAAATAACCTTTGGAAAGATTTCTACGGGGGCTCAGAATGACCTGGATCAAATTACAAAAATGGCCTATTCCATGATTTCTATCTATGGTATGGATAAGGAAGTGGGTAATATATCTTTCTATGGCATGTCCCAGGATCAATTCAATAAGCCCTATTCTGATAGCACTGCTACTAAAATAGATGACAGAGTAAGAATTATGGTGGAAGAGCAATATAAGAGAGCTCAGAATCTCCTCATCGAAAAAAGGAAAGAACTGGAATTAATCGCAAAAGAACTTCTGGAGAAAGAAGTACTATTGAAATCAGACCTTGAAAGACTTATAGGGGAAAGAGAATTTGAAACCAAAACATTTACCGAAGGAAATTTGGTTAATGCCGTGGAAAATAAAGACTTTCCTGTATAGATCAATTAGATTAAGAGAAATATTGAATCCCTCGCTTTTTACTAAGTGGGGGATTTTTTTATGCTTGAAGTAAATTAATTAAATATTGATCTGTAAGTATTTAAAATACTATTATATTAGTCTGAAAATTACCAACTTATAAAAATCACCTCTATGAATCCAACACTTAGAAATATTTTAGCAGTGGTCGCAGGCCTTGTTTTAGGTAGTATTATCAATATGGGAATTATCAACTTAGGTCATATGATATTGCCTATTGAAGGACTTGACACTAATGATATGGAATCATTTGCAGATGTGTTCCCAACATTAAGTGCCGAATATTTTGTATTTCCTTTTCTAGGGCATGCAATAGGTACATTTATAGGGGCTATAATCACAGCGAAAATTGCAGCAACTCAAAAGATGAGGATGGCATTAATAGTCGGAGTTCTTTTTTTGATTGGAGGAATTATAGCAGCATTTTTAATTCCGGCACCTATCTGGTTCGTCGTAGTTGATCTGGCGTTTGCATACTTGCCGATGGCTTGGCTGGGTGGCAATTTGGGCGGGAGAAAATAAAATATTTCTTTCGCATAAGGCTTTTTATTTATTAATTTTGATTTTGTGATTTGATCTTTCAGAATTGCCTTCTCTATTCATTTTCAACAAGTTCAATTCATTCTAAGGAAATCAACACTTATTGTTTTAAAAAAATCTAACTTTGGTTTTTGAAAAAAATAGAAATAACCATTCCAGTAAAATATAAATAAAAGATCCTGTTCAGTTTATCGAATATTATCTTTTAAAATATGCAGATATATAATTAATGAGCAAACCTGGTTATTATCAGTATACAGACTACAAGGATGCGGAGGATTTCAAGCGATTGAATTTCATCGTGGAAAGAATTCAGCAAAACTGTAGCAAAGGGGCAAGTGTTCTTGATATCGGTTGTGGCAATGGAAATATAGCCAGAGTGATGGGAAGTTTAGGTTTTGAAGTGTTGGCAGTAGATGTTGATCAAAAATCAATCGATAACGCAACCGTATCTAATCCTTTTCCAAATGTAACTTTTCAGATGATTGATGCTCAACAATTTGTTTCCGTTCGGACGTTTGATGCCATCATTTGTAGTGAAGTTTTGGAACACCTCGAAGACTATCAAACCCTCATTTCTTATGCCACGAAATTACTCAATCCAAATGGAGTTTTTGTGGTAACCGTACCGAATGGTTATGGCCCTCGTGAAACACTAATCACTAAACCGGTTCAAGCGCTGATTAAAAACGGCTTTGAAAAACCATTATCACGTTTGAAAAAAATGTTGGGTTTTGGCAAAGGAACTATCCAAAGCTCCAATCCCGACCTTACTCACATCCAATTTTTCTCTAAGAAAGGTTTGTTTTCTGCTTTAGAGAAGGAAAATTTTGTTCTTGAATCCTTTAGGAAAGCGGATTCTGTAGAGAAAGTATTGCCCTACTCGATTCTGACCAAGAGATTCTACAAATTGCAGGAGCTGGATTGTACTATCGCCGATTATATGCCAGACTTCTTAGTGAGCGGCTTCTATACATCCTGGAAATTAAAAGGGGGGTAGTGTTTGCTATCGTTTGATCTCACTTATCCGGTTTTCTTCAATGTATTCCATAACTTCAGCTCTCTGATTTGCATCCATCAGTTGCCACAAATAGGCATTATGGTTATTCACAAATAAATAAAAGGTGGTTTGATCAGGATGGTTATTATCGTAATTTTTTAAAAGTTTAATCAATTTCTTTGATGGCTTAATCATATAATCGTTCCAAAATACAATAGCATAATAGTCTGCACTAGGCATATCGTCTACAGTAATTCTATCTCCATCTAAATTACTAATAAGGGGTAGAAAATAGGTCAATTCTCTGTTTCTATAATTCAAATTTTCAATATCATTATGAGGAGGGAAAACGTCAAAGCTGCCTTCGACATTCCAATTCATCGGGATTGGTGGTTCAATGTAGCAATTGACAAGTTTAAAAATAGCATTTCCTTCTTTATCAAAATATCTTATTTGTACTGATTGTCCATCATCCTTTGCAATGCTTTGAAGTTTCTTAAAATATATAGAATCTAAAGGACTAACTGATGCTTTAGCTTGCTCCACTTCGGCATAAAAATCTGCTTTCAAAGAATTATAATAACTTGCCGTATCTAAAACGTATCGGTTTGCTTCAGGTATTTTTCGTTTATCGAATTTCCGGATAATTTCTTCATCTAAGAGCCATTCAGGTTTAGAATCAATGCCTAGAATAGTTCTATAAGCCAGGCCACAGCCGGAGGAAGTTATAAGAAAAAGGAATAATGGAATTAATAATCTAAACATTTGAATTTATTTCGATTAAATCAACGTAATTTAAATAAAATAAATAACATTTTCAAATGTTATCCTTATTTCATTGCCGATAGGAAATGCTATATTTTTGAAAAATTAGCGCAAATCAATAAAATGTTGGTATCATTTCACCTTAACTATTCCATCTTTATATAAGTCTAGACCCAATTTCAAAATCTCATTAATCAAGTCCATATCTAAATCCTCCTGAGGATTAATCTTTAAGACTTTCATCCTGGAACGTGTGCCACTTTCGAGGCTGGGATGGTTTATCATTTTCCCCTCGACCATTAATATATAAGGTTCCCCCGTCTTTTTATCTGTCCATAAATAGCAAAATGGCTTATTTCTATAACAAAAACATGGCATTCCATATTTGGTAGTTTCACTAATCTGATCATCCTTATCTTTTATAATTTTCCGCAAAGCCAGAAGGCAGCCTTTGACAGGCTCATCCTGGGAGATGTAATAATCATCAATTTGAGATATCATTGCAAAATATTTTCTGTTAAAAACACCCACTGTCCATTTGCAAAAATGCATAATTTCCCTGAATTATGAAAGGAAAATATAACCATCCTACGATCCTTTAAGGATTTTATTAAAAATTGATTGTCTTCATATACTCCTTCCCTTTTTGATTTGTAATAGAATGCATATAAAATTTTAATGCTTCAAAGTGATATTCAAATCTGGAAATGCTTTCATTATCAAAAAATGGACTGCTATATGACATTACGAGTTGAAAAAATAGTTTACCATATAATTCAGCGTCAAAATCCTCCCTATAGTAACCCTGTTCTCTTCCTCTGGCTATATTCTGCGCAAGCATACCGGAAAATTGCTGGGAAAATCCTACCATATGTCGGTTGAAAATATTGGGATAATATTTAATGAGCTGACGAATAAGGATAGAATTATTAATACTGGTAGCTCGTTCTATTTCAGCATCCCTGCAGAACATCCTTTCAATAGCATTTTCGATCTTATCATCAAGATTTTTTACTCTCTCTAATATTACATTGAGTACGTATGTCAACACCTCATCCAGTAGGGCTTCCTTATTACTGTAGTCCTTGTAAAGGGTTTTCTTGGAAATACCGAACTCTTTAGCAATATCATCCATAGTCAGGGTTTTTGCCCCATTTTGAGCAAATAATTCTGTCACTTTCTCTATAAATGAATCGTCTTTCGTCATACCCGCCTTTTTTCTTAAATTAGTAAATAGAAATCTCTTGAAAAAAATTCAACCCCAAAAATACTAAATTTCATCCCACCAATTGAATTTTACAGCGGGAAACATTAACGCAAGTAATGTTCCCCTTGTAGTTATTTAAAATTCATATTCATGTTTAGGATCTATATGGTCATACTCTGCTTTAATCATGTCTCCATAGTTGATTCCCTTATTCTTAGAAAATCGTTCTTCTAGTCTCACTACAATGAGATAGACTACAGGGACTATTACTAATGTAAGAAATAAAGATGAGAGCAAGCCTCCAATGATCACTATGGCCAGCCCATTATTCATTTCAGCTGCCGCTCCCGAAGCTAATGCGATGGGAAGCATACCGAAAACCATGGCTATGGTAGTCATTAGGATGGGTCGAAGTCTGGCATGATTAGCTTGGATCAGGGCGTTTCTGACTGGTTCGCCGTGTTCCATTCTATGGTTGGCAAAATCGACTAATAATATAGCATTTTTCGCCACTAAACCTATTAACATAATTATTCCCAGAATCGTAAAAATATTCAAACTCTGATTGGTTAATGCCAATGCCCACAATGCCCCGATGAAAGATAGAGGAATTGAAAACAATACTATGAAAGGCTTGACAAAATCATCGTACAGGACAACCATAATCATATAAACCAAAAGTATAGCAGCCAAAAGTGCCAGCCCTAAAGTTCCAAAGCCATCACTTTGATTTTCCATGTTACCGCCCCATTTCCAGTTGACGCCTTTAGGTTTATCTATAGTGGCAAGCTTGGATTCCCACTCTTGAGCCACTGCACCGGTAGTTCTTCCCACATTCTGTGCCATTACTGTCACGGAAGGCGTTCTATCGAAACGTTCCATTACAGTAGGTCCTGAGCCATAATTTATATCCGCAAACTGGGATAAATTAATTCTTTGACCCAAATTATTGACATATGATATGTTTTTGACATCATCGATACTGTTTCTATGTGCTTCATCAAATATTATATTGATATCAAACTCATTACTTCCTGTTCTGAATTTATTGTTATCATTACCGCTAAAGGCAGTTCTTAGTGTTTGCCCCACAGTACCCACATTCAAGCCCAAAGAGGCCATTTTATCTCTGTCCACCGTAATAGAAATTTCAGGATTTCCTTCTTCCACACTTAAATCAATTTCTGTAGCTCCATCGACAGTTCTTAATTGCTCTTCTGCCTTTCGGGCATAACTAAGTGCCTCATCAAGGGTGCCGGCTGTTATAATCATTTGCAGAGGCGCCTGTTCCGCACCCATCAAACCGACGGGAACAGTTGTAACTTTAACACCTACCAATTCCTCCTCTAATTCTCGCTTTAACTTAGCTGCAAATATTTTAGTCTTGTCCTTCCGCTCCGTCTTGTCTACCAAGGTAACATTGATCTCCGATTTATATTTTGTGGCCTGAACAGCTCCCATGCCACCTCCGCTGGATTGTCCCACCGTTGTAATCATTGTTGCGATCTCCGGCCTTGAAGAAAGAAATATCTCCGCCCGCTGCGTAGCAAAATTCATCTCCTCAATCGAGGCATCCTTATCTATTTCAAGCTGAACTAAAAACTCTCCTTTATCCATCCCGGGAAAGAAATCTGTTCCTATATAACCCATGCCTACAAGAAAGAACGAACTTACAAACAGCGACCCCGCTATGAGAAAGGTGCCAACCTTATGATCAAGACACCAGTTGAGTATTTTTGTCACTTCCTTGGTAAACCAAGTAAGACCTGCTTCGAATTTATGGATCATTTTTCCGAATATTGATTTTCCGCTGATCAGTTCTAACTTTCCATATCGGGAAAACAACCAAGGGACCACAGTAAAGGACACTAAAAGCGACAACAATGTAGAAATAATAACCGTCGCAGCAAACTGTCTAATAATATCCGACACCAGACCTGAACTCATCGCTATGGGCAGGAATACCACCACAATCACTAATGTGATGGCTGTCACAGTAAATCCTATTTCACTTGCACCGTCGTAAGCTGCCCGGACCTTGTTTTTGCCCATCTCCATATGTCTGTGGATATTTTCAATGACCACAATCGCATCATCAACTAGGATACCCACTACTAGAGAAAGAGCAAGCAAACTCATTAGATTCAAACTGTATCCAAGGGCAAGAATCCCGATAAAAGTAGCGATAAGAGAGGTGGGGATAGCCACCATAACTATTAAAGCATTCCGATAACTGTGTAGAAAAAATAACATTACAAAGGCGACTAAACCCACTGCAATTAATAAATCCTTGATCACTGAATTAGCAGCAGCTAATGTAAATACCGAAGAGTCATTAGCCAATTCAATCCTAAGTCCCCTGTCAATATACTGTTGCTCAATTTCAGTTATCCTCGCTTTTACCAACTCACTCACTGTTACAGCATTCGCATCAGTCTGTTTTTGTACCTGTAGTAAAAGAGTGTTTTGTTGATTGATTCGGGCTATTTTTTCAACATCTTTCTGGGTATCCTGAACTTCAGCTACATCAGATA
Organism: uncultured Saprospiraceae bacterium; assembly: GCA_937894165.1. Taxonomy (GTDB): domain Bacteria; phylum Bacteroidota; class Bacteroidia; order Chitinophagales; family Saprospiraceae; genus CALCSX01. Next base: position 23,254 of record CALCSX010000133.1, read on the forward strand.
ACCTAATATCCTGTCCTTCTTTGGATGCAATAATCAGACTTCTCAATTCATTTACGGAATTTATCTTTCCCGATAGGCGAATTAATGTACTATTCTCCCTTGTTTTAAGATTTCCGGTAGGAAAATCTAAATTTGAGGCAATAATAATTTGCTCAACCTGTGGCACCGTAAGTCCATATCCTTCTAATTTTATAGGATCTATATTCACTCTTATTTCGCGTTCTTGACCACCTATGATATTTACTTGCGCCACTCCCGGAATACGGGAAAAGTCAGGCTGAATCTTTTGATCAATTAAATCGAAAAGTTCACTTTCAGTAAGGTTCGCCGTCACGCCCATGCTTATGATAGGGAGATCTGACAGGGAGAATTGTGAAATAGATGGCTCCTCAATACCCTCAGGAAGATCTGAACGAATGGCATTTATCTTTCGTTGGGCATCATTTAAAGAATAATCTACATCTGCCTCATTGTTGAATTCTATGGTTACAATAGAAATACTTTCGAAGGATTTTGTAATAATCTTCTTAACACTTTCAAGGGAGGATACAGCGTCTTCTATCTTGCGGGACACCGTATTTTCAACCTCAGCGGGAGATGCTCCGGGATAGGGAGTCACGACTGTAACAACCTTCACTTCAAATTTCGGGATCAACTCATAATTAAGTTGAGTATAACTGAAAAAACCTCCCAGAATTAGTAATATAAGCATTACAATTACGATACTGGGTCTTTTAATAGATACTTCTGCTAATTTCATTTTATATTTTTCAATGGGTTATTGGAGAATTCGCACTGGAGTATTATCGGAAAGGTTGATCTGTCCACTTGTGACTACTTCATCGCCCGCCTGTAGACCTGATAGCACTTCCACCTTCTCGCCAAAATTGATTCCACTTTGGATTTTTTGGAGTGTGGCTTTCCCTTCCTTCACTACGAAGACCTGATTGTCGCTCACACTTCCCACAAAAGCTTCTCTAGGGATAGTAAGAACATCATTTACCCCCAGATTATTAAATACAGCAGTAGCATACATCCCGGCTTTCAGCACGGAATTTTTATTGTCCACAGTTATCTCCACAGGGAATTTTAGAGCGCCATTAGAAGCCGGTGCAATAAAAGTGATTTTGCCCGGAATAGTCTCTTTTAAAATACTGGCATTTACACTCACATCATCCCCCACTTTGAGCAGACTGACAAGTGATTGGTCAACTTGCACCTTCAACTTGAGTGAAGATATATCCACTACCTCGACTATGGCAGTTCCGGGATTCACAACAGCACCAACTTCTACAAATTTCTTATTGACGATGCCTGCTCCTCTGGATCTCACTTCTGTATCACCGGAATTTAATCTTGATGAATTGTATTGAGCTTTGGCATTTTCGACCTGAAGTCTCGTCTGATCTAACTGTACTGCTGTAATTCCTCCTGTCTCGAATGCAGCCTCATATCTTGTTAAAGTGGCTTCTGCATTATCAAGAGTTGCTTTCGCATTATTGACATTTACATCTATTTTATCTCCCGCCAGTCGCGCTATAACCTGACCCGGCTTCACTCTGCTACCTTCTTCTACATACAAAGCTATCACTTGTCCACTTAATTCTGATGCTACATTGGTAGTCGTTTTAGCCAAAAAAGTACCATTGGTTTTAAACTCCTCATTTATCTCTTCCTTGCCCACTACCACTGTTCTTACGACTACATTGTTATTTCTTTCTGCCACAATATTCACCTCTTCCTGATTATTCTTCTTGTTATTTTCAAGAATAAAGGCAAAGGCGGCGGCAATACTTACCAATATGAATACTATTAATACTGTCTTCTTTTTCATTTTATTGATTATTTTTATTATTTTAATGATCTTAGGTTTCCTTGAGATTTCAATAGTTCAATTTCAGCCAATCGATAGTCGAGTTGCGCATTGGCCAGATTATTATTAGCATCGCTCAAAGCTCTTTCGGCATCCAGCAGGTCATTGAGGGTAGCCAGTCCGAGACTGTAATTATTCTGCGTATCCGTCAATACGTCTGTCGCAAGCTTGGCGTTTTCTTGCGAATTTTGGATGGTGATTCGACTGTTTTCAAGCTGTGCAAGGGCATTATCGTAGGCAAGATCCAGTGATAATTTAGTCTCTCTTAGATCAGCATTAGCTTTTTCTACCTCAATTTTATTCAATTGTACTCTGGATCGGGTGGCGTAACCATTAAATATGGGAATTTGAATATTCAAACCTACTGCTGAGAAATCTGACCAGAAAACTCCATTTTTCTCACCATTCCACAGCGGCACACTATTTCCTTGCCCCAGGTAGCCATAATTTGCTACGAAAGATATCGATGGATAATATTCGGCTTCACTAGCTTTTTTCTGCCAGTGCAGTAACTCAATTTGTTTGTTTAGTAAAGAGATTTCTGTTCTTTCTCCTCGCTCTCCTACTCTTCTCTCCGGCAAAACCATAGGACCGAAGCTTTGTTCCGGCAGTTGGATGACCATATCGGAGGGCATACCAATCATAAATTTTAGACCATTTTCGCTGAGTTGAAGGGAATTCAGTAACTGTTGACGGTTAGCAACAATATTATTCATAGCAACTCTACTCCTGTCATAATCTACTTTCTTGACGAGACCCGTGTCATAAAGTCCCTTCACTATTTCTACCGTTTTCTCGGTTAATTCAAGATTATTCTCCAAATTTTTAAGCATTTGCTGTGTCTGATATACACTATAATAGGCTTTTGCGACATTTTCAATGATTTGCTCTTCTGTAAGGCGAGCATTGATCATATAAAATTCTTTTGTCGATTTAGCAGCTTTTAATCCGGTAAATACGGACTGATTAAATAGTACTTGGCTAAGTTGAGCATTAGCGCTGGACGTCCATTTCTGTCCGAAAGCAACCTTTACATTTTCTCCGGGGAAGCCAAATATCTCACCGGGCAATACATTTTCCTGAAGCAGAGGATTATAAGTTGTATTCCCCGAAATAGAAAGTTGAGGTAGAGCTGAGGATTTTACTTCAGCAATCTGTGCATCCCCCTGTTGAATATTAAGTCGGGCTTTCTCTGCATCAGCTTTGTTCTCTAAGGCGTATTCTATGGCCTGCGGGAGGGTGAGGATATTTGTTTCCTGAGCACTGATTATACTAGCTCCCAGCAGAAAACAAAAAAGCAGTTTTTTCTTCATTTGTAATTTTTCTTGTAGTTCTGAATTTAATTCTTCTGCAAATATATACAATGGAAACTTATAAACTGTTTTCGTTTCCTTGTTTTCTTTGAAAGATTACAAATTTATGATAAAAGAAAAATTACCCACTATAGTAGCTATCAAGGAACATAGTTTATATTTATTTGACAATCAATAGTATTCCCGGGAAAGCCGTCACTCTGATTCAGGAAAGTAAATATTAAAGTTGTAATATAAAATCTTAATTGAGGTTAGGCGAGGTGTTAATTTTGATTTTCCTGAAAAGTATCTCAGATACAATAAAATAATACATCGACATAAGAAGAAAAATCAGTAAACCCCAATTAGCCTGATAAAGCAGCGTTGAGGAGCCGATAATACTACCGGACTCCTTTAATATTTTGTTAGATTCTTCAATTTGAACAGTCGATAATTGCCCAAGTATGGATTGAATATTATTTAAATCTTGGTGTAAAGAAGGAAGATTTGCATTATTGATGTCTAATAATAGATTTTTATTCTCAGTCGACAGTCTCTCAAATAATACTTTCTCCTCTTTTGTCATCCAAGTCAGACTAAATTCATCTATTAATTTGCTGAAAAGTTTCGAATTCCCTTTGAATTGTTCGACTTTCTCAATCGTTGACAAATGGTTGTCATATAATATATTCAAGTTTTTGTATAAGATTAATGAGCAATCTAAAATAATCCTTTCTGCTATAATCCTATCATCATACATGTTTTCCAGAAGAGTTTCATATTTCCCAAAGTTGACCTTATTTCGACTTACATTATAGATCAATAAACAGAGTACGACAAGAAGAATACTCGTGATTCTAGTCATTCTTTTTAGAAATATGTAATTCCTCATAGCATTTTATTTTAAAACCATGTGCTTATATATGACCTCGATAATCTTCAAACTCTTTATACCACTTGGCATGGGCCATTCTACAACTTCACCACTTGCATATCCCAAAAGAGCTATTCCTAGAGGAGATAAAACGGAAAGTTTTCTCTCCTTTAAATTGGCATGTTCAGGTAAAGTTAATATAAAATTCAATTGCTTACCTGTATGTCTATCTTCGACGGTGAAAGTGGAGTTTAATCGTACCATATTCTCTTTGATATTTTCATCCTTAACTTTCTCAGCTACTTCAATTTCATTCCGAAGTGTCAAAGTATCCCTGCCTCTCAAATGATTGGGAATATCATCTAACATTGATTTTATAGTCCTATAATCAGACTGCGTTATAATTGGTTTCATTATTTTTATTTTTAAATGTATTATTATAATAAATCTCTAAAAAACTTAAATTTTCATTGTGATCCACCCTGCGATGAAATAAATCCGGGTGTATATCAGCCAAAGATTCCTTGCCGCAAGCACCCAGAAAATCTTTTAATGCTATAATTGTATTTTTATGAAAATTGGCAACTCGCACGCTCTTGTCACTCACGTCAATACCATGGTACAATGTCTTATCCTGCGTTGCAATTCCCACCGGGCACTTCCCACTATCACATTGCAAAGCTTGAATACAACCCAATGAAAACATCATTCCTCGCGCTGAATAACAAAGATCAGCTCCCAAAGCAATGTTCTTGGCAATGTCAAAAGCTGTAATAACCTTCCCGGAAGCAATAATTTTTATATCCTCCCTTACGCCATATTTTATCAATGTCTTATTTACAAATACTATGGCATCTGTTAGCGCCATCCCCATGTAGTCAATAAATTCCAAGGGTGCCGCACCTGTGCCGCCCTCAGCTCCATCTACAGTGATAAAATCCGGTACAATGCCTGTGATTGCCATTTGATTTATGATTTCTTCAAACTCCTCTTTATTTCCAATACATATCTTAAATCCAACAGGTTTTCCACCTGACAACTCTCTCAAATGACTGATAAAATACAATAACTCGACAGAATTGGTAAAAGCAGTATGCGCCGAAGGTGAATGTACGGTCGTGAAAGGCTCAATATTCCTAATCCTCGCTATTTCGGGGGTGTTTTTATGGGAAGGCAATAAACCTCCATGACCGGGTTTGGCGCCTTGAGAAAGCTTTAGCTCAATCATTTTTACATTAGCGAGCTGAGCTTTCTCCTCAAACAATTGAGAACTAAAATATCCTTTCCCATCTCTACAACCAAAATAACCTGTTCCAATTTGCCAAATCAAGTCGCCACCTTCCAAGTGATAGTCACTGATGCCACCCTCTCCTGTATTATGCGCAAAACCACCTATGGCTGCCCCTTTATTCAGCGAAGAAATAGCAGTCTTACTCAAGGCACCATAACTCATCGCTCCAATATTCAATACACTTGAATTATATGGTTGCAAGCAAGCTCTGTTGCCTATATTTACTCTCAATTCTTGTCTAATCTGCACAGGATAAATACTGTGAGCCACCCATTCGTAACCAATCCGATTGGGGTCATCTTGCATCCCGAAGGAAATGGTTTGCTTCACATTCTTAGCTCTTTGATAGACAATTGATCTTTGCCGTCTATTGAAAGGCTTGCCATCCAGCTCCCCTTCGAAGAAATATTGACGCATTTCGGGTCGGATAGATTCAAATAAGTATCTAAGCCTACCCACCAGTGGATAATTTCTCCGCAAGGTATGCTTAACTTGAAAGCTATCGTAGGCAGATAAAGCAATTAATATAGCAGGCAGAATTATCCAAAATCCGGAAAAACCCTCTATACTAACCATTATTACAAGTACAAGGGTAGTAAAAAGAAGTACACCCCAAATAATTACAAAAGGCTGCAGCCAAAAACTATCTCTAACAGTTTTCATTTGAAAAATTATATATGTGAGAAGATGTGACTTATAGGATTCTAAGTCAAATTAAAAACGAATAGTCTGAAAAGGTAACTCTGAAATTGACGAATTTCAGAGATTAGATCACAAAAGCCTTGTTGCTGCTAAAAAGTAAAAATAGCTTCTTAGTCTGATGAGAATCAGTTAAGTAGTAAGAAATGTTTTCTGTTAATAAAGCTATCATATTTAATGAATTAGAATGCAAAGATACGAAGTAACTGTGACATCTTACATATTTATGCAAGGGTATAATTATTGTTTATTCCTACTTAACACTTGTTGAACGATAATGTTATTTTGGGAGCTTAAAATAGTTTATGAATATTTACGTGTTTAAATAGCATCGATAATATATTCTTAGAATATTTTTTAACATATCCTAATTTCACCCTTCTGTACTACTCAATAATTCTAAACTAGTGAATTTTAAATTAACTACTTTTTTATTTTGCTTTTTCAATATACTATTCTTATATTTTGCTTTTTATAAAAAACATTTTCAACTTATAGTTTATCTATATATCATTTACTCATAATAGTTTCGGCAAATACTAATTAAAATTATTACTTTTTATATATACTTAATATGACATAAAAGTAGTTTGAAATACTATTTATTAAAAAGGAACATTAAGAATTTCATTAAGAGCTTAACAATAAGCCCCGAAGGGGAGAAATAACATAGAGGTGGGTGAAGCCCACCGTATAAGTATCACCGGCAACCAACCCTGAAAGGTAGGGTGTCCAATCTTTTGTACCAAGAAATTAAATATATTTATTAATATAATTATGTATAATTCTTTGATTATACGTATATTTATAG
>CALCSX010000134.1 GCA_937894165.1 uncultured Saprospiraceae bacterium
TTAACTCATAAAGCAAATATTTTCACAGAGTCCAGGGCTGCAGTGGCAGGAGGAGTAACATCTTTTATGGAAATGCCCAATACAAATCCACCAGCATTGAGTCGGGAGGAATTGGAAAAAAAATATCAAATCGCTTCCTCAACTTCGCTCGCTAATTACAGTTTTTTCATGGGGGCAGGAAATGACAATTTGGATGAAGTGCTTCGCACAGATAAGGAGAAAGTATGTGGTATAAAGATTTTTATGGGATCGTCAACCGGAAATATGCTCGTAGATAATGAAAAGACACTTTCCGCTATATTTCAGAATAGTGAAATGCTTATTGCCACTCATTGTGAGGATGAAATGACCGTGAGAAATAATGAAAAAACTTTTAGACATATTTTAGGAGACAATATACCTTTCAGACTTCACCCACAAATAAGAAGTGCAGAAGCTTGTTATAAGTCAAGCTCAATGGCCATAGAATTAGCAAAGCAATTCAATACCAGATTACATATTCTACATATTTCTACTCTTCAAGAGTTAAATTTATTTGAAAATACCCCATTGAAAGGCAAAAGGATTACCTCAGAAGTATGTGTTCATCATTTATATTTCGATGATAGAGATTATGAATTATTGGGCTCAGGAATTAAATGCAACCCGGCCATAAAAGGGCAAGATCATAAAATGGCTCTTCGAAAAGCATTGAAGGACGGGATCTTAGATATAGTTGCTACAGATCATGCTCCCCACACGTGGGAAGAGAAGGATAATTCATATTTTTCGGCGCCGAGCGGCCTACCTTTAGTTCAGCATTCCTTAAATACGATGATCGATATTTTTGGAGCTACTGAAGAGGATATATCCTTTATAGTTAGTAAGATGTGTCATGCTCCCGCTGATTGCTTTAATGTTAGGGAGCGCGGATATTTGCGGGAAGGGTATCATGCAGATGTCATCATATTTAATCCTAACAAAAGTTGGAAGGTAGAAAAGGATAATTTACATTATAAATGTGCTTGGTCACCGTTCGAGGGCAAGAAATTTCATGGGAAGGTCGAGAAAACCATTATTTCCGGTCATTTAGCTTATGATGAAGGGCATTTTGTTGAAAGTAAAATGGGGGAGAGGCTGCTATTTGACTCTTAAACCATTAAAATATTATATTTCTGATCTCATTTCAGTAGCTATAGTTCGGTTTTTATCATTTAAAGCTACCTTCGAAATGGCTACTTTAGGATCGTGCTCATAAAACAGGTAATAATCGTTTTCAATCGCTTCTATCAACAGTCTGTTTTTCTCGGCTATGGTGGTGAGCGGTCTTAAGTCATAACTCATCACATAAGGCAAGCCCAAGTGCATAGAAGAGGGGATGAGGTCAGCACAATAAATAAGTTTTGTGTTTTTATAAGGAATAATTGGAAGCATCATAGCCTCAGTATGTCCGAAGACAGGTCTCAATTTAATACCTTCGATCCAGTCGACATCATCTTGATCAATATCTATAAAGTGTAATTGACCTGAAGCTTGTAAGGGAAGCAAATTCTCCTTTAAAAAGGAAGCCGCCTCTCTTGGATTGGGATCCAATGCCCAGTCCCACTGCTTTTGATTCGTCCAGTACTGTGCATTGGGAAATGTTAATTGCAGAGTTCCTGATTCGTCTTTGTACATAGCACCCCCGCAGTGATCAAAATGTAAATGTGTTAAAAAAACATCAGTTATTTCAGTAGGTGCTATATTTTTTTCCTTTAAAGAATCTAGAATCCCCATGGGTGCTGTTGGAAAAAAATGCGATCTGAATTTTTCATCTTGCTTATTGCCAATTCCGGTATCAATTAAAATCTTTCTCTCTCCGCTCTCGATAAGAAGCGATCGCATAGACCATGTGCAAAGATTATTTTCATCCGGTGGATTAAGTTTTGACCACATTGTTTTAGGTACTACACCAAACATTGCCCCACCATCCAATTTAAAATCACCTGCATGTATAATTGTAAACTTCATGATTCTTATTTTTTAGAAAAACCGATCCCACTTTTCGCTGTCGTCAACTCCTTTTTCAATCGTGCCATTTTTAAAGCTGTCACTGCGGCTTCAATACCTTTATTCCCATGCTTTCCGCCCGCTCTTTCCTCAGCTTGTTGCATCGTATTAGGAGTGAGCACAGCAAAAATCTGAGGGACTTTTGTAGCGGCAGCAATTTGGTTAAGAATTAAGGAAACGGAATTGCTAATATACTCGTTATGGTTGGTATCGCCTTTAATTACACAACCAATATTTACCACTACATCTATTTTACAACTTTGCATGAGTAAAGTAGCGCCTTGAGGAAGTTCGAATGTACCGGGTACATAAATAATTTTGATATTTTCCTGGGGCACCTTAGCTTCTAAAAGGGTTTCACGGCAGCCTTGCAAAAGCGCATCTGTAATATTTGAATTCCATTCTGATACTACAATTCCGATATGTAAATCTTTTCCGTCCGGCAAGTTATCGTACTGAGAGAGGTTTTGTTTTTTTGACATTGAATGCAAGTTTATTAATAGTTCTAAAAACCTATTTCAAAGGAAAGTTCATTACAATTTTAGTTTCAATAAAAAAGGAGCAGAATATTAATCCTCCTCCTTTTAAATTATATTTTAGAAATTGATTTTAGTTAGTTTCCACTAAATATTTATCAACATCCATAGCTTCAACAGAACTTGGAAACTCATATTTGATTCTTTTGTAAGCTTCTAAAGCTTTCTCACTATTTCCTTCCAATTCATAGACAATTGCTAACTTGTTAAGGTAATATGGCGTGAGGAAGCTATTGGCTTCTTCTTTGACTGCCTTTTCATAATACGTTTTAGCTTTGTCCATTTCATTCAATTCAGCATGCGCGTCAGCCAATGTACCGTATTTCATAATCGGTAAAATAGTGCCCGCAGGATCGAAATCACTTAAATATTCAACAGCAGATTCGTATTGGCCCAAATTCAAGTAGGAAACTCCGGCATAATATCTTGCCAAATTTCCCGCTTTAGTACCTGAATATTCATCAATTATTTCAAGAAAACCGGGATATCCTCCGCCCGGGTTATTTAAAGCCAGATTGAAAGAATCTCTTTCGAACTGCATTTGTGCCTGAAAAGAAAAGTCTGCCGCCTCTTTATTTTTTGGTTCAGCAACCAAATTCTTATATAGAAAGTATCCTGCAATTACCAAAAGAATCACTCCAATAACACCAAAGATGGTATTTTGATTTTTTGCAAAGAAATCTGAAGAACTGCCTCCCGCATTTGCTCCTGTAACTTCAACAATAGGTTCTTCTGTGGTATTTTTTCTTTTAGCCATCTCAAATGTTTAACTTAATTATAAAATTCGGCACAAAAATAACTAATCTTTTTAATGTATATATAAAAAGTTTAATTTTTATCGTATTAAAATAAAAAAAGGATGAATTTTCACTCATCCTTTTAATTTTTAGTCCTTAATGAAGGGATAATCCTTCTGAATATAGTTATCTGTATACAATTCCTCCGGCTCCGGCCATGGGGATTCTTCAGAAAACTTCACGGCATCATCTATTTCTTCTTTTATTTTATTTTTAATTTCCTCAATTGCAGCTTTTGGCGCAATTTTTTCTTTTACAATTTTATCCTCTAAGACTTTAATTGGATCTCTTTCTTTATACCCATCCAACTCTTCTTTAGTTCTATAAGTAGCAGGATCTGACACTGAATGTCCTCTGTATCGATATGTTTTAATTTCCAAATAATAGGGTCCTTTACCACTTCTGATATGCGCTGCCGCTTTAGACACAGCTTCGTGTACTGCTTCAGGATCCATACCGTCCACTTGCTCACTTGGCATGTCAAAAGCTGCTCCTATTTTATATAAATCAGTAACGTTACTTGTTCTGGCAACAGAAGTTCCCATGGCATAGCCATTATTTTCACAGATAAATAACACTGGTAGCTTCCAAGTCATAGCCATATTGAATGATTCGTATAAGGCTCCCTGACGCGCAGCTCCGTCACCAAACATTGTAACAGACAGGTTGTCAGTTTTACGATATTTCTCTGCTAATCCCATACCTGCTCCTATCGGAATTTGAGCTCCAACTATACCATTTCCACCAAAAAAATATTTCTCTCTCGAAAAGAAGTGCATGGAGCCTCCTTTTCCTTTTACTATCCCGGTAGCTTTACCCATTAACTCAGCCATTGCTTCTCTAGAAGTGATTCCACGACTTAATGCCAGACCATGTTGTCTGTATCCGGTAACCATCGGATCTTCTGCTCTAAGAGCCGTTTGAAGTCCAGCAGCTATCGCTTCCTGACCTATGTAAACATGGCAGAAGCCTCGAATCTTTTGCTGTCCGTAAAGCATAAGCGCTCTTTCCTCGAACCTTCTGATACGAAGCATCGTCTCATACCATTGTAAATATGTTTCCTTGGTGATTTTATTAGTTTCAACCTTTTTAGGTGTCGTTTTTCTCGCAGCGGGTTTTTTCTCCACTTTTTTCTTTTCTACTGTTTCTGCCATTATCATCGATTTTGCCGGGTAAAGATAGAAATATTTTAATAGTTTTCTAAACCAACCATATAAATTAAATATCATATCGCGGTCAAACCTCATCAATTTGATAAGGAATATTACTTAAATAGTATATTTGTGATTCTTGTTTATTAATTCGTATAATTCTATTGAAATTTGACAAATCTCATTTCATCACTTAAAATTATCAACTTTCGCAATGCGGAAAAGCTTCAATTCAACTTTACATCAAAGTTGAATATCATTACCGGCAGGAATGGTGTTGGCAAAACGAATATTTTGGATGCGATCTTTTATTTATGTACTGTCAGATCTAATAGTTCTGCAAATGATGGCATGTTGATAAAGAAAGGGGAGGTTTTTTTTCGCTTGGAAGCTTCTCATCAAGGTAGGGTAGCTTCCTCCGTATCGTTAAAGTTTAAATCGGAAGAATTTAAGACTTTGGAGTGGAATGGTCTAGCTTACAGCAAATTTTCAGATCATATTGGGAAAATTCCTGTCATTTTTATATGTCCTGATGATTTAGAACTTATCAAGGGTGGCTCTGAGACGAGAAGAAAATTTTTAGATTATTCGATATCAATTTATAATAAGGAGTATTTAACTGCTAGCATTGCTGCTAATAAGTATTTAAGACAACGAAATGCTTTACTTAAAAGTGACCATGTTGATATTCGATTATTGGATTTATTTGATGAAAAATTAAATGAATTATCAGACGTCATATACAAATACAGAAAAGAATTTATCCGGGAAATTATTCCGGTTTTTGAATCTAAATATAAAAGTATCTCTGAATTTGAAAACAACGTTTCTATAGAATATAAATCTGAATTGGAAAATAGTACTTATGCTGAGCTGGCGAGAAAAAGCAGACATATTGATTTATTGAGTGGTAGAACTTCATCCGGTATCCATCGAGATGATATAAAATTAATCATGGATGAAAGAGATGTAAGAAAAACTGCTTCTCAAGGGCAATTGAAAAGTGTACTTCTTGCATTGCGCTTTGCTCAATATCATGTAATCAGATCTTTTCTTCAGATCAAACCTATATTATTACTTGATGATCTTTTTGATAGATTAGATGCGGGGAGGGTAAAAAATATAGCTGATTTGGTTATGTCAGAAGAATTTGGGCAGGTATTTATTACAGATACCAATGCCAATCGTATTGATGACTTAATAGATATCAGCAGGGAGGATGTGACAATATTTAAAATGGAAGAATTAAAGCATTAATTATGTTCGGAAAAGATGAAAAATCACTAAAAGATCTTCTGAAAGCTTTTTCGAAGCAGGACAAGTTTAAGAATAAATTGTCCCAGATTCAAATTGACAGAGCATGGAAAGAGTTGATGGGAGAAACTGTATACTCTTATACGACGCAAATCGATTTTTATAATGGCACTTTAACCATAACATTGAGTAATGCGTCATTAAAACAAGAATTGTTGTATGGCAGAGAGAAAATTCTAAAGGGAATTAATGAGCAATTGGGGGGTATCCTAATAAAAAGTGTTGTAATAAAATGATTGCAAACTTATTATCTAAAATACAGGACAAAGTGTAGAGTTGTTTTCGTAAGTACCGAAATAGGTCATAGATAATTCGAATGTCCCGGGAGTTTTAAGACTAGATATTTTTAATAAGTTGTAATCATAACTTATACCTAGTATAAAAGTATCAATTTGATACCCTACAAGCACCCCAATATCGGATGGACCCGGAGTACCCAATTGGTTATTCACTCTTAGCCAGGTTCCTAAATGTAAAGCATTTCGTTGATCTTTATCTAGAGAAAATCGAAAATTGGTTCCCGCTTGTGCTAAATAGAATTGCCCTTGTTTCATAAATGAAATTCTGGGCAGTATTTCCATGGTATTAACGGGGATAGTTAAATTACCATGTACACCAAATCTCATAGGGAGTAAAGCATCGGGTATTAGTGAAGCTTCCATTTCAGGAAACGTACCATCTCTTTTATAAAATGACTGTTGTGGTCTTCCGAAATGAGCGACAGAGATTCCAATACTGTAACCAATAGCTTTTCTTGGTGCGAAAGCGTAGTTCACCCCCAGATTATAGTCAAGGTAGCTGAAATTATTGGCAGGAATATCTTCGAGCGTTTGTCGATCGAAAGCATTGATTCCATTAAAACTATCCTGAAAATCTAATCGTCCAACATTCAGAGATCTTTGAATCACTGCCGCCGACAGACCTGCCGAGAGGTATTGGGCTGAATTCCGGAATAGTGATTTGTGATAGGCTGCGCTGATTTGCATGCCGGTAGTCCCTAATTGATAAGCTCCGGCAATATCTCTGATGAAAGTGACACCCACGCCTACGCCATCTTTGTATTTGCCGAATTGATTTTCTAAATCAAATCGCATATCCACACCTGCAGTAAAAGTTGTGTAAGGATTTAGCTGACTTCCACGCCATTGATCTCTATAGACACCATTTATTCTATAATTTCCATCAAATAAACCCGCTAATGCCGGGTTGAGGGTGAGCGGAGAGGCATAATATTGAGAAAAATATGCATCCTGAGCCTTCCCTTTAGAGAAAAACATGAAGAAAATACCAAAGATGAAGAGTAGTTTGCTTTTTGACATACAATTTAGCTAACGAAATATTGTGCAATAATATTATGATACATTTTACTACATTTTCTGCATTATATCATAATTGGAAATCATGTAATATGATCCGGCTTTATCCTGAGCTATTACAGCATTAGAATTCTTGTCCATCATCCTTATAATATTCTTGATAGATACCTCTTCATTAACGATAACTAAAGGTGTAGACATCACATTCTCTACTTTTTCATCCTTTTTGATCTCTCCATCTACCAATGATTTAAGTATATCTTTTTCTGTAATGGTTCCTAGATTGTTATTATTCTCCATTACCGGAACCTGAGAAATTTCTTTCTCTTTCATTAAATCTAAAACTTCTGCAACTGTGGAATTAGGTCCAACTGAAATAAATTGATTGGCTTTTTTCGCAGCTATCAGATCCTTGACGATAAATTCAGATTCTAAGAATCCTCTTTCCCGCATCCAATCATCGTTAAATATTTTTCCGGTATAACGGCTGCCATGATCATGCAAAAGAACGACAACTACATCTTCCGCTGTTAATTTATCTTTCAATTGATTAATACCGGCTACAGCTGAGCCCGCTGAATAACCCATCAATAATCCTTCTTGTCTGGCAAGTTTCCGTGCGAAAACAGCACCATCCATATCTGAAACCTTTTCAAATAAATCAATTATCTCGAAATTGACGTTCTTTGGTAGGATATCTTCCCCAATACCTTCAGTAATATATGGGTAAATTTCTTTTTCGTCAAAGACACCGGTTTCATGATATTTTTTGAATACAGAACCGTAAGTATCAATCCCCCAAATTTTTACATTTGGATTTTGTTCCTTCAAATATTTACCTACACCTGAAATAGTGCCTCCGGTACCTACACCCACTACAAAATGAGTTATTTTGCCGTCCGTTTGCTTCCAAATTTCAGGGCCTGTTGATTCATAATGAGCAAGGGCATTAGCGGGATTGTCATATTGATTAAACCAAAATGAGTTTGGAATCTGCTTTGAAAGCCTTTCTGCTACTGAGTAGTAGGATTTAGGATCATCAGGTGTCACATTGGTAGGGCAGACAATAACTTCAGCACCAAGTGCTTTTAAAGCATCCAATTTTTCTTTGGATTGTTTGTCGCTGGTTGTAAAAATACATTTGTAGCCTCTCACCGCTGCGGCAATAGCCAGACCCATCCCTGTATTCCCACTTGTGCATTCAATTATGGTACCTCCCGGTTTTATATCGCCACGTTCTTCTGCTACTTCTATCATTTTAAGAGCCATTCGGTCTTTGGTTGAATGACCGGGATTGAAGGTTTCTACTTTGGCCAGGATGGTAGCCGGGCAATCTTCGAAAAGTGAGTTTATTTTAACTAAAGGTGTATTTCCTATAGTTTCCAAAATATTATTATAGTATTGCATTTATTTTTTTTGCAAAGTTAATGGAAATTTGGTTTGGATTCAAATTAATCTCCCGTTGTATAACGAATTTGGGAAAAAAACCTGCTGTCCATAGCTCTCAATTCTCTAGCCATAGTAGGAGTTATAACTATTTTAACTTCGTCAGAATATGTTCTCGGTGGAAGATTTCCTACTACTTTTCCCAATACCGTAATTCCAAACATGGGATTGGTTATCTCTACGATTGAATTTATTGGTGCAGTTCTATGCAAAACATAATTTCCCTTGCTTATGGCGCTTTCCTTATTCCAAAATGCAACTCCTTTTTCTAGAATAACCTTCTTCCCTTCAATTTGAGCATCGTAAATTATTCTGTTCCTAGAATTTTGATCTTCTGTTTTTACCACTAATTCAGTGTCATCTGAAATGCTGTCAGTAAGTACGGTTGCGCTGGATTCTTTGGAGTCCATGATCAAATATCCTATCAGAAGAAGTTGATTTTCATTGACGACGTTGTCGTTTAAACCGTTTAATTCTTTGATCCATTCAATCTCTAATCCTAGTTTTCTACGAGCAATTGCGAAAAGTCCTTCACTCTTTTCTACTTTATAAAATACAGGAGTGCCTTGCTTTTGTTTGCTCAAAAATGATACGTTGAATGGAATCTTTATTATTTGACCGATGCTAAGACTCTGGATTAATAATTGAGGATTGCTCGTTTGGATAATTTCGACCGGAATATTATAGAATTTTGATAGACCATATAAAGTTTGACCAATTTCGATCTCATGTAAGAGTACCGGTTTTTGATCTTCGTTAATATTTACAAATATACTATCCTTAATATAATTTATTTGGCTATGAAGAAGAAATGGTAAAAACATGATTAGTGTGACACACAAAAATTTTCCCATAATATGTTTTGTTGATCCAGTTGAAATATAGCGGTAAATATAACACATTAAATTAATATATAATGTGTTTCTACAACAATTTTTTGTCAGCGACGCTTGATAACATCCTCTAAAAGCACTATTTTAATCGATAAATCTGAAGGTTTATTGTAGAAAAGGGGATTAATTTAGAAGATTCAAATTTTCCTAATACTCATTTGGACAATTACTTTCGAAATATTTCTTTGAGATTATAATTTTTATACTCAAAAGGTCTGTATCCTGTTAGTTTTTCAATAAATAATTTGAATTTATGCTTCAGCTTCATGTTGTTGAAACTTGGATCGAAGTCAAATTCCCAGTTTTTTGAATTGATTCTATCCAGCATCACTGTAGGATGTGTTCCTCGGAATAATTCCAATGCGTCTATTCCTGAGTAATCAAACTCCTCAACTTTCGCCACTCTTCGGTTGACCTCATCATCATTATGCCATAGCTTTTGAAAAGTTTTTTGCTTTTCCTGCATGGCGCGAGGATCTTTGACCCAGCCATAATGATGTATATAGGCGTCGATTTCTGCGACATTTAATTTCTTATTTTCCTCTTTTCTGAAACCCTGCGCATCACGATAGGAATATATTTTTTTATCATTGCGAACAATTCTTATTTCCCTTCTATACCATCTGGTATTGGCGCCAATAAATTGATAAGAACCATAAAAATGTTGGTATTTAAATAGTAAACCTTCAATTTCAGGTTTATCGAGGTAATGTTTCATTGCTGCCTGCACGGTAGCTATGCCATCTTCATGAAAAACTTCATCTCCTTGGATATAGAAGGCCCAATCATAGTCCGCAGGAATTGACTGAAAAATTTTATCAGTCTCCACAGCCAACACTCTTCCTCCCTCCCTTAATGTTTCATCCCAAATTGTATCTAAAATAACAATTTTATCTGCATCAATATTTTCTATCAGTGATCTTGTATTATCCTCCGATTGGCCAACGGCTACATATACTTTTTCACAAATCGGTAGTATAGACTTGATAGCTTCAACGATAGGGTAATCGTATTTTATTCCATTCTTGATAAATGTAAATCCGGCAACTTTCATATAGCAATATTAAAAATGAAGTTTTTAAAAATAATTATATACCTTAATTTAACTGCCTGATTTTTTAGTATTTGTGAAGCCTTCTTTAATTAAAATATTAACTATTTGATCTCTCTTATCACCTTGAATTAGAATATCCTCACCATCTACATTTCCACCAACACCACATTTCTTTTTAATCATATTACATATTGAAGTTTTATCGGACTCGCTTCCAACAAATCCTCTTATTAAGGTGACCTCTTTCCCGCCTCTTCCTTTTCTTTCAATTCCTACACGCAATACTTGAAATCCCGGAAGTGGCGTCACAATCACCTCTTCCTCTGTTTCTTTAAATTTATATTCCGGATCAGTTGAATAGACCACACCGTCTAAATTCTTCTTTTTCTTTGACATACTTTAATTTGTTTTCCAAAAATTACTTACCATTCTTAAAATAAAAAATCCTAGTCCCTCGGTGGAGTTAGAGCTATTAGTTAATAGAACTATTGCCTTTTCGCCACGAGGATAAATAGCTACAAAACTTGTAAAACCATCTGTTTTCCCTTGCTGTAGTAATACTTTATCACTTTTATTCACTTCCACTGAATTCCAACCTCGATGTTTTATGACAAGATTAAATCTACTATTCTCTACACTTTCCTCCATCACAAAGTTAAAATAATTTATATTAGTTGAATCTACCATCAGAAATTGAATATAATTTGATAAATCCTGAATTGAAGTTTTTATGCCATTGGCGGTAAATAAAATATCTGCTTTCATAGGAGGAACAATATCTCCAATTCGATTATGACCTGCAACTAATTTTTTATGTAAAGACTCAACACTCGTGATTCTAGAATCTATTGGGAGAAATTCGTTGAGTTTCTCCAAATATGTTGAACCTGAGACATTTTTTAAAATATAACCTAAAATGGAATAATCGTAATTGTTGAAGGAGTGAGAGCCAAATTTTATTGTAGAATTATTATATAAGTCAACAAGTTGTTGGATTGAATTTATTTCTAATTCCTCGATGTCCTCGTCAAAAACATCTTTTATTAATTTATTCGGCAAGCCTGTCGTATTCATTAATAGATTATCAACAATTAGATATTCTAGCGGATTTTCCTTTACGTTTAAATGAGTGCTTAAAGAATCATTAGATGAAATCATGCCCTGAAGTTGTAGATGATAGAATAGATAGGCAGTAAAAATCTGTGTCATTTCCCCGATTTCATAGATATAATGCCGGTAAAACTCGATATTATCCACAGATGAACCTTTATTAAAGAATAAATATTGAATAGTATCTTTTTCAATTATGGCGATGGACATTATAGGAAAGTCTTCAAGTTGGATGTTAGTTTCGTTTCTAAGGAGTTTCAAAACTTCTTTCTCAAGATGCGTATTTTTTTGTGAAAACATCTGTTGTGAAAAAAGACTCAGGTATAAAAAGAGTAGTATTGATTTGAAAATTAATTTTATTGTGCAAGGACTCAAATTTTATGCTTTTTGATTACAGTTAATATCAAAAATAAGGATATTTTTTAATATACATCTCATGTTCATGACTTTAGATAATTAGCAGTATATTTTACTTTTTTAAATAGATTTAATATAATAATTTCAATTTTCAATTGTAAAATTTTAACAAATGCGAATACATTTAAATAAAAAAAGCGATTTACTATTCTTTTGCCTCGGCTTGATATTTCTAGTGAATGCTTTAATGGCAGAATTTATTGGCGTTAAAATATTTTCGCTTGAAAAAATCTTTAATATTGAGCCTTTCGATATCAGCTTTTTCAATATCGAAAATTTGTCTTTTCAGTTGACAGCCGGTGTCGTAATTTGGCCTATAGTTTTTGTAATGACAGACATTATCAATGAATACTTTGGCAAAAGAGGGGTGAAATTTCTCACTAATATTGCAATTATTTTGATTTGCTATGCTTTTTTTGTGGTTTATGTAGCTATAGTTCTTCCTCCTGCAGATTTTTGGCCAACTTCTCATCTTCATGCTGAACTCAGTCCGGAAGTGTTAGAAGAGACAAAGCATAAAGTAGGGGATTATAATTTTGCATTTTCACTTGTTTTTGGCCAGGGTTTATGGATCATTATTGGTTCATTAATTGCCTTTTTAGTGGGACAAATTATAGACGTAATGGTTTTTCATAAAATTAAAAAGTATACAGGAGAAAAATTAGTATGGTTACGGGCCACCGGTTCCACAGTAGTATCTCAATTTATAGATAGTTTCGTTGTACTGTTTATTGCATTTTATATTGGGGCGAACTGGAGTATAGAGCTCGTTTTGGCAATAGGTTTGATGAATTATATCTACAAATTTATTGTTGCAATACTTATGACGCCTCTTATTTATCTTTGTCATAATATTATTGATAAATTCCTGGGGGAAGATTTAGCTAAGGAATTAAAATTTCAAGCATTAAAATAAATCAGCTTTTTGCCGATCTTTAATTTTAACAAGTAATTAGAATCAAATTATCATTTTTTTTTATATTTGCACCTTGATAAGAATTAAGGTGGTGCACTTTAATTTTATTAAGCATAGATTCAATTCTTACTGAATAAAAAGACATGTTATGAAGAAAATATTATTATTTATGTTGCTTATTATTTCGACAATGTTTATGTTTTCCTGTGAAAATGAAACGGAGGAGGATAGCTTATTAACGGAGGAATCTGAATTGTCTTTAGAAGAGCAAAAAGCTAAGGAAGCTGAAGAAGCCAGAAGAGAATCTGCAGAAAGATATATTAATATGTCTCCGCAACAATTTGAGACATTCTTTAGAAACACCAGAGAGGGCATAAAGGTAGCCATTGAAAGTTCAGATAAGAGAATGAAGGAATACGAGACTACGCTTGCAGATTTCAAAGCTAAAAGGAATGAAGTATCGGAGAATGACAACTTAGTTGCAACAAATAAATTGAAAGGAGAAAAAGACAGAAATAAACGTTTGAAAGAAAGGCTGGTGATGTATGATGAGAAGATAAAGGATTTCTCAAATGTAGAGCCTAATGACAGACCTCAGTTTATCGAAGAGATGAAAGTTATCTTAAAGCATTAAAATAACGCTATGTCATCCCAAATTACAGGTCATTTGTTAATGATTAGGCCGCAAAATTTCACCTACAATGCTGTGACTGCTGAGAACAACCTTTTTCAGAACAAATCTGAGGAGACAGAGACAGAAAAAATACGTTTGGAAGCAATTGCGGAATTTGATTTGTTTGTGAATAAATTGAGAGTAGCGGGGGTACGGGTAAATGTAGTGGAGGACACAAAAGATCCTATCAGACCTGATGCGGTTTTTCCCAATAATTGGATCAGTTTTCACGACGACAATACTGTTGTGACCTATCCTATGTTTTCCCCTAATAGAAGAATTGAAAGAAGAGATGATTTAATAGAATTACTAAATGCGGACTATAAAATCGATAGAATATTGAGATTAGAGGATGCTGAGAAAGAAAATAAATTTCTTGAAGGTACAGGCAGTATATTATTTGACCGGGAGAATAAAATAGCCTATGCATGTCAAAGTCTCAGAACGGACAGAGATTTATTTATTGCGCATTGCAAGGAATTAGGGTATGAACCGATCCTTTTTGACGCGTTGGATCAGAATAATTTCCCAATCTATCATACCAATGTAATGATGGCATTGGGGGAGAAATTTTGTGTTATTTGTCTTGAGAGTATCAAAAAACTTTCTGAAAGAGATTTGGTTGTAACTAAGCTCAAAGAAAGCGGTAAGGAGATAATTGAAATAAGTTTAGAGCAAATGAATCAATTTGCGGGGAATATGCTTCAAGTAAAAGGTTCGAATGGAGCTATTACTGTGATGAGTGAGGCTGCTTTCATGTCTTTAAACAGTAATCAAATTAAACAGATTGAGCAGAGTTCTTCAATTTTGTACAGCGATGTTGGCACTATTGAAAAGTATGGGGGAGGAAGTGTAAGATGTATGATGGCAGAAGTATTTCTATCAAAACGTTAGGAATTTTCCAATTCCATATCATTGCCTTTTTTTCCAACATTATAATTATTAACATTATTTTGACTTATGTCATCGAAGGTATTTATCAACAATGATTTAAAATTATATTAACTTTGCAATTGATTTTTTACCAAGATTCTTTAAAAATCAATATTTAAAAATGAAACTGAAACAAATAGAAAGGGTCGGAGATATTTCAAAAGCAGATTTCAAAAAGCATTTTTTGGATCCCGGCATACCGGTTATTTTAACTGAAGTTGCCTCAGAATGGCCGGCTACAAAAAAATGGGATTGGAATTTTCTAAGAGATAATTATGGGCATTTAAAGGTGCCAATTTTTTCAAATGATTATCACAAGCCCGGCAAAGGTTACATGTCTCCAAACAAACATATGAACTTTGGAGATTATTTAACTTTAATCGAAAACGAGCCTACGGAGTACAGAATGTTTTTATATAACATTTTTGCTCATGCTCCGGAATTGGTTAAGGATTTCAGCATGCCGAAAGTGATGGATGGCTTTATGGAAAAATACCCATTTATGTTTTTTGGTGGTGAGGGCTCTTATGTTAGTTTGCATTACGATATAGATTGTTCTTGCGTATTTCATACACATTTTATGACTGAAAAACAGTGTATATTGTTTGATCAGTCGCAATCTAAATTGCTTTACAATCATCCATTTACCGTCCAAAGTCATATTGATGTCCTGAACCCTGATTATGATAAGTATCCTGCCTTGAAATATGTAGAAGGCTATGAGACTATATTGAAGCATGGAGAGACATTATTTATGCCTTCCTTGTGCTGGCATTTTATGAATTATGTTAAAGGAGGCTACTCCTTAAGTTTACGTGCCAATATCAACACTGCTACAAAAGTGAAGGGCCTGATGAATATAGCTCGTCATTTTGTCGTTGATAAAGGAATGAACAAATTAATAGGCGAGAATTGGAAAAATTATAAAATTAAAACGGCATCTGAGAAAGCTGAAAAAGCCATACCACGCCACTAATAAAACAATATGAGAGATTTATTTGCAAAGTTTGATCGATCGAAAGGGAATTTGGGAAATTACGCAGAGAAAGCGGAGGGTTACTATATGTTTCCGAAATTAGAAGGAGAAATCGGTAGTCGAATGAAGTTTCAAGGCAAGGAGTGTATTATTTGGAGTATAAATGATTACTTAGGTCTTGCTAATCATCCTGAAGTGAGAAAAGCCGATGCTGTAGCTGCTGAGAAGTGGGGCTTGGCTTATCCTATGGGTTCCAGAATGATGTCCGGTCAAACTGATTTACATGAGCAATTAGAAAATGAGTTGGCAGAATTCGTACAGAAAGAATCTTCTTTTCTTCTAAATTTTGGATACCAGGGTTTTGCATCTGTAATTGATGCCATCGTTGATAGAAATGATGTGATCGTTTATGATTCAGAAAGTCATGCTTGTTTGATAGATGGCGTGAGAATGCATCTGGGTAAAAGATTTGCTTTTGAGCACAACAACATAGAAAGTCTGGATAAGAATCTGAAAAGAGCTACAGCTTTGGTCGAAAAAACCGGAGGCGGGATTTTAGTTATTTCCGAAGGTGTTTTTGGCATGAGGGGGGACCAAGGTAAATTGAAGGAAATTGCGGATTTGAAGTCCAAATATAATTTCAGGTTTATGGTGGATGATGCGCATGGCTTCGGTACATTGGGCGAAACAGGTGCCGGAACAGGAGAGGAGCAAGGATGCCAAGATGCCATCGATATTTATTTATCAACTTTTGCAAAATCCATGGCAAGTATAGGTGCATTTGTTGCGGCTGATAAAAAAGTGATACATTTCCTAAAATACTTGATGAGATCGCAAATTTTCGCAAAATCTCTTCCAATGCCAATTGTCGAAGGGAATTTGAAGAGATTAGAGTTGTTGAGATCTGATAGATCTTTGAAGGAGAAACTCTGGAAAAATGTAAATTATCTTCAGGAAGGATTGGTTTCAAGAGGTTTTGATACCAGAGATACCAATTCATGTGTGACTCCTGTTTATTTAAATGGAACTGTGGAAGAAGCGATGGGTCTTGTATATGATTTGAGGAGCAATCACAGTATTTTCTGCTCAATAGTAGTTTATCCTGTTGTTCCTAAAGGCATGATGATCTTGAGACTTATCCCTACTGCATCCCATTCAAAGGAAGATATTGATATTACGTTGGATGCGTTTACGGTAATTAAAAAGAATCTGGAAGCCGGTGCTTACGCTGCGCCTGTCACTGCTTAGAACACTTTTAATTTTATATTCCATTTAACCTTGGTATGAAATCAAGGACATTATTGAAAGTTATATTTATAATTTATTTATATAATTTATTTTTATGTATCTGCTAAAGAATTATTACTTTAGCAGATATTATTTTTTCATAATCACAATAAAATATGAAGAAGCCATTTATTAGTGGAATACAACAAATGGGGGTTGGCGTTGCAGATGTCCATGAAGCTTGGAAATGGTATCGTAAAAATATTGGGATGGATGTGCCCATTTTTGAAGAAGCCGCTGAAGCGGGCTTAATGTTGCCTTATACCGGTGGAATGCCACATCAACGACATGCTATCCTGGCTATTAATATGAATGGTGGCGGCGGCTTTGAAATTTGGCAATACACTAGTAGGGTTCCTCAAAAATCGGATTTCGAGATTCTTCCAGGGGATTTAGGTATAAATATGACCAAAATTAAATCAAAAGATGTTCTGAAGACTTATGACTTTATGAAAAATAATAAAGTCAATGTATCTCCTCAAGTTTATCAAAGCCCTGAAGGGAAAAATCATTTTTATTTTCTGGATCCATACCAAAATTTATTCGAGGTAGTTGAGAACGAGTCCTGGTTCGGAAATACTAACTCTTATACAGGAGGACCTTGTGGGGCTGTGATCGGCGTGAAGGATATGGAGAAATCAATAGATTTTTATAAGAATATTCTCAATTATGACCGTGTTATATATGATCAAACGCGTCAATTCAGTGATTTTGCTTCATTGAAAGGTGGTGAATCAGTTTTTAGAAGGGTACTATTAAGAAGTAGCGTGGAGCCGATAGGATCTTTTTCACAATTATTAGGAACTAGTGAAATAGAGTTAATTCAGGTCAAAGGAAGGGAGCCACGACACATATATCAGGATAGATTTTGGGGGGATTTGGGTTTTATTCACCTGTGTTTTGATATAATTGGAATGGATGAAATGCGAAAAAAATGTGATACTTACGGAGTTCCCTTCACCGTTGACAGCAGCAATAGTTTTGATATGGGAGAGGCAGCGGGGCATTTTTCATACATTGAAGATCCTAATGGCACTTTGATAGAATTTGTAGAGACCCATAAAATTCCTATATTAAAAAAGCTGGGATGGTATCTCGATTTAACAAAAAGAGACCCTACGAAACCGTTACCAAAAATTATGTTGAAGGCATTAGCTTTGAATCGAAAAAAAGATTAATGGAAAATTCATTCAAGAATAGAACTGTTTGGATTACAGGAGCTTCAGCAGGCTTGGGGGAGGCTATGGCAAAGGCTTTCGATAAAGCAGGAGCGAATCTAATTCTTTCTGCGAGGAATGAAAATGAATTGAATAGAGTAAAATCGGAGTGTTCCGGGACAGGGAAGAAGTATATTCTACCACTAGATTTATCTCAATCCCATGCTTTAAAAGATTTAGCTTCTCAAGCTATCAATTTATTTCCTGACGGGATTGACATTCTCATTAATAATGGTGGGGTTAGTCAAAGGGATTTAGCGATCAACACTGAATTGGACGTCACACGAAAAATTTTTGAAGTGAATGTTTTTGGTACTATAGAGTTGACCAGAAGATTACTTCCGCATTTTATAGATAAGAAGAAGGGTCATATTGTTACTATTTCCAGTATTGTAGGCAAATTTGGGTCCCCCTTACGATCAAGTTATTCAGCTGCTAAGCATTCCCTCCATGGATATTTTGATTCCTTGAGATTTGAAGTTCAGGAACATAATATTGATGTGACTATTATCTGTCCCGGATTCATTGCTACGAATATTTCCGTCAATGCAATGAAGGGGGATGGGAAGAAGCAAAATGTGATGGATGAAAAAACCGCAGCCGGCATGGAAGTAAATACTTTCGCTCAGAAGGTGTTAAATATCCTAAAAAAGAAGAAACGAGAAGCTTACGTGGGCAATAAAGAGATCCTTGCCGTGTATCTAAAACGGTATTTTCCAGCCCTATTTCACAAAGTGATATCAAAATCGAAAGTAACATAATAAGTACATGATTTAATTTATAAATTAATGTATATTAGTGTGATATATATTTATATTTGAAAATGTTAAGGTAGTTAATACCATTTCTTAATAATTTATTAATGAAACGGTATAGGTGGTAGCAAGATTGAAAACGTACTTTTGCTTAGTAACTTAAAATCAAAACATATGAAATTTGTAAAATCTACACTTATTATTATTTCGTTGTTGTTTGCCTTTAGTTCTGTGATGGGACAGGTAACTAACAGTGCTATGTCTGGATCAGTCAGAGACAACAATGGAGAACCATTAATTGGAGCTACTATTGAGGCAGTTCACACACCTTCAGGTACTAGCTATGGCGTAGCTACTCAAGCAGATGGTAGATATGCAATTCCTAACATGAGAGTGGGTGGACCATACCGTGTTGTTGCCTCTTATCTTGGGTATTCTACACAAACTTATGAAGATATTAATCTAAGGTTGGGTGATAACTTTATTTTAAATGTCGTATTGAATGAAGAAGGAATTGAACTTGAAGGAGTTCAGGTAATAGCTTTCAACAATTCTATATTAAATGGAGAACGTACCGGGGCTGAGACCAACATCTCAAGCCGGGAATTATCTTCTATGCCCACAATTAATAGAAGTATTAATGATTTTACTCGTATGACACCTCAGTCAAATGGAAATTCATTTGGAGGTCGAGATAGTAGATATAATAATATCCAAATCGATGGAGCTAATTTTAATAATAATTTTGGTTTAGATGCTAACAACATCCTTCCGGGAGGTAGTGCTCAACCAATTTCTTTGGATGCGATTGAAGAAATTCAAGTTAATATTGCACCCTATGACGTTAGACAAACTAATTTTACCGGTGCAGGTATTAATGCAATTACAAAAAGTGGTACCAACACATTTTCTGGAACGGCATATACTTTATTTAGGAATCAATCTTTTAACGGAAATAGAATTGGTGATTTTGATTTGCCTGAAGCAACTCAATCTACTACAAACATTTATGGTATTGCACTTGGTGGGCCAATCATTAAAGATAAGTTGTTCTTTTTTGTAAATGCAGAAATTGACAATTCAGTCACTCCGGGTATTGATTGGGTTCCAAATAATGGATCTAATTCTGGTGAACCGAATGTGTCCAGAACGACTGTCGAGGATTTAGAAAGAGTTTCAAGCCATTTAAGAGAATTATATGGTTATGAGACAGGAGATTATCGTGATTATCCTAATAATTTTACGACGGGTAATTGGAAGGCTTTAGCGAGATTGGACTGGAATATTAATCAAAGTAATAAATTTACTATAAGATATAATCAAGTAGCAGGTACAAGTGATCAATTTGTGAATGGGAATTCAGCTCCTAATCCAAGAGCCTCCTCCAATAGATTAAGTCAAAATGCTTTTGCATTTCCTAATGCTAACTATGGATTTGAGAATACTGTAGCTTCATTAACGGCGGAATTAAATTCATCTATTGGCAATAATATGTCTAACCAACTTCTCGCATCTTTCACAAGAATTCAAGATAAAAGAACTTCTGGTTCATCTCCATTCCCATTTGTTGATATTTGGGAAGATGGTGATGCATACATGAGTTTTGGTTATGAATTATTTTCTTATAGAAATGAGGTGTTAAATGATGCAATTACCATTACGGATAACTTTACTTATACTGTCGGAAGACATGAAATTACTGCCGGAGCATCATTAGATATATTAACTTTCGGAAATAGTTTTAGAAGGTATGGAACTTCTTATTATAGATTTAATTCAGTGGATGATTTTATCAATAATGCTTCTCCCTCTGCTTTTGGTCTGACTTATTCACTATTACCCGGTGGTGAAGAGCCTTATGCTGAATTGAAATTCGGATTAGGAGGTTTATACATTCAGGATAGATTTGCAGTTACCGATAAATTTAGATTGACAATTGGACTACGTGCCGATATGCCAATATATTTGGAGGATCCTATCGCTAATCCTGCAGTATCTGAATTAAGATTTGAAAATGAAACTCAAGTTGATTTAGGCGCATGGCCAAATACCCAGATCCTGTTATCTCCAAGAGTTGGATTTAATTATGATGTGTATGATGACAGATCGTTCCAGATTAGAGGTGGAACGGGTATATTTACAGGAAGATTGCCATGGGTATGGTTTACCAATCAACCTACCAACTCCGGTATGATCCAAAATACTGTAGAATTAAATGCTGATCAAGTATTAGCAAATAATATCACATTCGATCCGGCTATCGATGCTCATAATGATAAGTTTCCGCAAAACGCTGGTACATCATCCCCCGGATCACTTGCTTTTGTTGATCCCGATTTTAAAATGCCCCAAGTTTTTAGAACAAACATAGGTTTGGATAAGAATTTGACGAATGATATAATTTTTACGTTTGATGCACTATATACAAAGGATATCAATGCAATTGTTCAGCGTAATATCAATCAAAGAGGACCTGTTGGAAATTTGCAAGGAGCTGATAATAGACCTCTTTATGACAGAACAACTCTTGATGATATCAGATATGAGACAGGTGTAAATGAAGTTATGATGTTGACAAATACCAACGAGGGTTTTTCAACTTCATTGACAGGACAATTGACTAAGCGTTTTAAGAACAATTGGTCAGGTATGCTTGCTTATACATACACAATGTCTAAAGATTTATCAAGCAATCCCGGATCACAAGCAGCATCAGCTTGGTCAAATGTACAAGCTGTAAGAGGTCAAAATAATCTTGATTTAGCATTCGCCGATTTCGCAGTGCCACATAGAATTGTAGGATCATTTTCTTACAGATTGGAGTATGCAGGATTTATGGCAACAACTTTCTCTTTATTTTATTCAGGAAGTCACCAAGGTAGATATTCATATAGATATTTTTCTGACATAAATAATGATGGTATAAATGCAGATTTGATATATGTACCTGCAGACCCTTCAGAAATTAATTTTGTTGATATTGTAGATGAAGGGGAAGTTGTATTTACTGCAGCACAACAGTCTGCTGCTTTCTTTCAGTATATTGATAATAATAAATACTTAAGTGACAGAAAAGGTGAATATGCTGAAAGAAGCGGAGCTCTTTTACCTTGGTTACACAGAATGGATTTAAGAGTATTGCAAGATTTCTCAATTAAAACTAGTACTCGTACTCACACATTCCAATTAAGTTTAGATGTTCTAAACTTTATGAACTTGTTAAATAGTGAATGGGGAGTGTTGAATAGAACTGTTGTTAATAACGCTGCAATTTTAGTACCTGCAGGCACTAATAATGAAGGTGAACCACAATTTAGATTACCTACTATTCAAGGTGGTGAAGCATTACCTACTGAAGCTTTTGAAAATGTATTAAATCGTTCTACCACTTGGGGAGCTCAAATTGGTTTGAGATATATTTTTTAAGAAGGAATATGATATTAATTATAGAAAAGGGCAGT
The DNA here is from genome assembly GCA_937894165.1 of uncultured Saprospiraceae bacterium. GTDB lineage: Bacteria > Bacteroidota > Bacteroidia > Chitinophagales > Saprospiraceae > CALCSX01. Next base: position 22,281 of record CALCSX010000134.1, read on the forward strand.
CAAAAACTGCCCTTTTTTGATAAGTAATATTTTGTAAAATATCTCTGAGTGAATTATATTTTATAACTTTGAATATGTATTTTATTCATATTTATCTCTTCACTAAAATTATCTCTATGAAATCACTGTTACCCCTTTTGGTCCTCTTAAGTTTGAGCTTTTCGATGACAGCCCAAGTAGTTATTTCCGAAATAATGTATAATCCTCCTGAAGCCGGAACAGATTCGTTAGAGTATGTAGAACTATATAATAATTCTATGGATCCCATCAATCTTGAAGGTTGGTCATTTACACAAGGTTTTGAATTGATATTTGAGGCTGTTACACTAGAAAGTAATGCATATTTAATCGTTTGTGTAAATAAAACAGCTTTTGAAACTGTCTTTGGTAGTTCTGATGATGTCATCCAATGGCAATCAGGGGCTTTACAGAACGGAGGAGAGTTAATTGAATTGTCAGATAATGAAGGAAATTCAATTTTCTCGGTTAATTATAATTCCGGAGCCAATGGTTGGTACACGGAAGCTGATGGCAATGGAGCTTCTTTGGAATTTTGTAATTTAGACGGGAACCCTGACCTAAATACCTCATGGCTACCATCTACGAACTCAACAGGAATCGTTTTGAACGATAGGGAAATTTTAGCTACTCCGGGCGAAGCTAATTCCACGACTTGTGATGGCGCAGTTGTCATTTTTGTAAATGATTTTGAATTTACTCCAAGAGATATCACTGTGAGTGTAGGTCAATTAGTTAGATGGGAAAACCAAAGTGGCCACCATAATGTGAATGGCTCTCAAGCAACCTTTCCTACTAACCCTGAATCATTCTCGAGTGGCTCCCCTCAGACAGGAAACTGGTCCTATGAATTTATATTTACCGAAGAGGGTCTCTACAACTATAGATGCGATCCACACGCCGGACAGGGTATGACAGGTACAGTTTTTGTCGGAGAAGCTGATCTTTATTTGAATGTTACAATACCTGAACTTCGGGTAAACAATCAAAATGGTCTTCCTCTTCTTATAGGATCAAAAGTTAGAACGAGAGGGGTAGTTCATACACCCAACTTCAGACCGAGCTCACTAGAATTCTTTATCATCAACAATGATAATATTGGCGTTTCTGTTTTTCGTGGCAGCGGCAATTTAGGCTACACAGTAAGTGAAGGTGATGAAATTGAAATTGAGGGAACTCTCGGGGAATTTAGAGGCTTAACCCAAATCATTGCGGAAGGTATAACTGTTAATTCAACTGGTAATGAACTAGTTGAGCCAAGGTTAGTTACTACTTTAAATGAATCTACGGAAGGTTCACTTGTTCAGTTTTTAGGTGATCTTCAGGATGCTGAAGAATGGACTAATGAAGGAACCGGCTTTAATGTCACTTTCGAAGACAGCGATGGAAATGACATTAGTGTGAGGATTTTATCCGCAACAGAGATATTTGGTACAGATCCTTTGGCATATGGTTCTGTGATTGGAGTAGGAAGTCAGTTTACTTCTGACCCACCATTTAATACCGGTTATCAATTATTACCAAGATATCTTAGTGATTTTGAAGAAAGGTCAAGTGTAAGGATAGTATCTACTTTGGATTTAGAAATTTTCCCCAATCCTGCTGAAGATCAAATTCAAATAATAAGCGATGTCAGTGATTTTGAATTTTCGATATTTAATCAATCAGGAATTGAAGTTATGAAAGGAAATACTATCACAAATAAGTCCCTTGATGTTTCAGCATTAGCAACAGGAATGTATTATTTAATAGTAAGAAAAAACAAAGAATTTGGTGTTCAGAAGTTAATCATACTTTAAAATTTATCAATTTAGAAGAGAAGCACACTATTAATACTATAATGTGCTTCTCTTTTAATTACTATACTAATGAAAAAGAAGATTGGATTGTCATTATCCGGGGGAGGAGCGAGAGGAATAGCCCATATAGGTGTCATCATGGCCTTGGAAGAGAGTGATATACATCCGGAAGTAATATGTGGCGTGAGTGCAGGAGCTTTTGTAGGAACCGTTTATGCTGCAGGTTATTCTCCTCAAGAAATCAAAGAATTTACTAAAGCTGCCAAGTTTAAAAAGATTTTTGGTTTTGAATGGTTTAAACTTGGATTGACAACCAATTTACATATTCGAGAAATTCTGGAATCTTATCTTAAGGAGGATTCTTTCGAAGGGCTCAAGACAAAATTACTGGTAGGTGCCTCTAACCTAAACACGGGGGTTTTAGATATATTTGATTCCGGTCCATTATTTGACGTAGTTAGGGCAAGTTGCTCTATACCCATTATATTTTCTCCCGTTGTGATAAACAATGACTTGTATGTTGATGGTGGAGTTTTAAATAATATGCCTACTAAAGTACTGCGACAACAATGTGACTTCGTAATTGGATCCAATGTAGTCCCATTTTCTAATTTGCCTTCTAACTCCATAAAATCCATACCTTCTGTCACCTCAAGGATATTTGAATTAAATCTGTGGAGTAAGGTGAAAGACGACGTGAATAGTTGCGAAATTATTATAGAGCCGGAAGGAATTGAGAAAATAGGTTTCTTTGACTTTAAAAAGGTAGATGAAATGATTCAAATCGGTTATGATTCAACAATGAAAAGGATAGATGAGATAAAAAATTTAATTGATCCGTCACTCCAATAATACATTCATTGTATCCTCATCCAAATTTACCTTAATATTTTCCATAGCTGTCGTCGCTAAGGACAAGCCCACATAATTCACATGTATAGGGTAGGATTTATGCTTGCGATCTACCAATACTGCTACCTCGATTGTAGCCGGAATAATATCCATCAAAGGCTTAGCAGCGTACCAAAGTGTTCTCCCAGTATTGGCCACATCATCAATCAAAATAACTTTCTGCCCATTCAAAATATTGATATCAGTGTCGACCATTACAGGTGTTTGCAATGGGTTGGCGGGATTTAATTTTATATTGATTAAATGAAAAGTATTTGCCCTCAGTCGACATAACTCATCCATCAATAGTGAGGCAAATCGAAAACCATTGTTGTTAATTCCTGCCAAGTAGCAATTATTATCATTATAATGCTCCTCAAGTATTTCTATCGCTAATCGTTTAATTTTTGTATTTATTTGATTTCGATTCAGTACCTCCATTTTATTTTTGATTTCTTTGTCTCAAATTTACAAATTCTCTGAACATGGTTAACTAAATTTAGAACTTTAATCTATATTTTGACCTTTATTGAAAAGTTGCAATTTTAAAGATATCTAACCTCTACCATCTTTTATTATTACAATATTTTCAAAGGCAAATAAAGTTTTGTCGTATATTCGTTAATTGAAAATTTTGGATAATATGATCCAATTTATTATTATGTTGATGTCCGAACAAAGCAAAATTCATTAAATTTAAATCATGGCAATACAGCAGATTGTATTTATAATCATTTTGGGAATCGTTGCATTCGTTTCTTATAAATACTATAGTAAGATTATCAGAGCGATAAACCTAGGGAAGGAAAAAGAAATCAGTGGTGATGTAGGATTACGAATAAAGAATGTTGTGCTTATTGCTTTTGGGCAAAAAAAGATGTTTAAAAGACCAATTGCCGCCCTTTTACACCTTTGTGTTTATATCGCTTTTTTAATCACTCAAATAGAGCTGATAGAAATTCTTGTCGATGGCATTTTAGGTTATCATAGAATTTTCGCTGCGTATTTAGGAGGTGTTTACACTTTTATTATTTCATTTATTGAATTTTTAAGTGTTGCGGCTTTTATAGCGACAGTAGCATTTCTCTGGAGAAGAAATCTTCTGAGATTGCCCCGCTTCCATAAAGCAGAGATGAAAAAGTGGCCTAAAATGGATGCAAATATTATTTTGATAGCGGAAATAGTATTAATTATTGGAATTTTTAGCATGAATAGTGCTGATATGGCACTTCAAAGTCTCGGTCAGCCCGGTTATCCGGCTACCGGCAATTTTTATTTCAGCTCATTTCTTCAGCCTTTGTTGATTAATAATTTTTCCGCCGAAACCTTAGTATTTATAGAGAGGTTCGGATGGTGGTTGCATATTTTGGTGGTTTTTGGCTTCCTTTTATATCTACCTTTTTCTAAGCATTTGCATATAATGTTGGCTTTTCCAAACACCTATTTTGCGAATTTGAACAGAAAAGGAAAAATGAAGAATATTCCTGAAGTGACTAAGGAAATCAAACTAATGCTAGGTCAAAGTGTAGATGATAGTGGAGAGGAATCGGATGTTATTCCTGAATTTGGATCAAAAGATGTGATGGATTTAACATGGAAGAATGTCTTAGATGCCTATACATGTACGGAATGCGGTAGGTGCACCGCCGTTTGCCCGGCTAATATTACAGGTAAAAAACTTTCTCCACGAAAAATTGTCATGGATGTCAGGGATAGAGCAGAGGAAATAGAAATGAATATTTCGAAGAATAATTTAGAGTTCATAGACAGCTCTATCGGTGGCGAGACCCTCACTAAGGCGAACTATAACGATGGAAAATCTCTTTTCGATTATATTTCCAAAGAAGAATTACATGCATGTACATCTTGTATGGCATGTATTGAGGCTTGTCCGGTATTAATTGATCCTCTTGATGTGATTCTTCAGATGAGAAGATATGAAATACTTACTGAATCATCTGGACCTTCTGAATGGGTTCCTATGTTTACTGCTATTGAAAATAATGGCGCTGTATGGCAAATGAGTGAATCCAGAGAGGCTTGGAAGGAAGATTAATGATTTAAAATTTATATAATAGTAACTACTCAGGTAGATGCTTTCAAAAGATAAAAATAAACGTTTTTAGATTGAAATTGATCATAACTTAGTAATTACAAATAATTAAAAGATTGAATATGAATTCAACTGAATTGAATATTAAGACTATGGCTGAGTGGCAGCAAGCGGGGGAGGTGCCTGAAATTTTATTTTGGGTAGGTTGCGCAGGCTCTTTCGATAGCAGAGCACAGAAGGTCAGTATAGCCTTGTCTAAGATATTAAATAATGCAGGAGTAACCTTTGGAATTTTAGGGGAGGAGGAGAACTGTACCGGAGATCCTGCGCGCAGAGCCGGTAACGAATTCGTTTTTCAAATGATGGCGCTTCAAAATATAGAAGTTTTAAATGCTTATGAGATAAAAAAAATTGTCACTGCTTGTCCCCATTGCTTTAATACCCTGAAAAATGAATACCCTGACTTTGGAGGAAATTTCGAAGTGATTCATCATTCACAATTGATACAAGATCTTATTGATGAAGGAAGATTAACGATAGAGGGTGGCAGTTTTAAGGGAAGAAAAATTACCTACCATGATTCTTGTTATTTGGGTAGAGCTAATGGTATTTACGAAGCGCCCCGAAATATTCTAGAAAAATTAGACGGCGATCTTCAAGAGATGAAACGTTGCAAATCTAACGGATTGTGCTGTGGGGCTGGGGGAGCACAAATGTTTAAAGAAGACGAGCCGGGCGAAAAGAGGATAAATGTAGAGAGGGTTGAAGAAGCTTTGAGTCTAAATCCTGAAATAATTGCAGTGAATTGTCCGTTTTGTATGACAATGATGCAGGATGGCGTGAAAGCTAAGGATCAGCAGGATACCGTTATGGTATATGATTTAGCGGAATTAATTGTTCAAAATAAAAATTTATAATGCAGAAGTTAGAGGGATTTTCAGACAATTCAAAAGTTTGGATATACCAATGTGACCGAAAGCTCTCCGACAAAGAGGTAGATTGGTGTAATATGGAGATTGAAAAGTTTGCAACACATTGGACGAGTCATAATAACCAATTGCAAGCCACCGGTGAGGTATTGAACAGAATATTTCTCTATCTAATGGTGGATGAAAGTAAGTCTTCTGCTTCAGGCTGTTCCATTGATTCAAGTGTAAAATTTATAAAATATTTGGAGTCAAATTTAGGAGTTAGTTTTTTCGAAAGGATGAATTTTGCCTACCAATCCGAAAATGGCGAAACTGAATTATTGACTTCCGCTGATTTTGCAAATGCATATCGAAGTGGAACAATTAATGATGAGACAGTGGTTTTTGATAATCTTGTTCAGACCAAATCGGATTTCCTTTCGTCTTGGAAAAAACCTCTTAAATCGTCATGGCATCATAGGTTCGTATAAAAATTGAAAAATTCCGATTTTTTCTTACTTAATTTACTCCGAATAATATAAATATTGCAACATGTTTGGTAAAATAAAGAAAATATTTGGAATCGAAGGTTTGAAAGTAGATATTCAAGTTGATGAGCCTGTCAAGCTAAAGGATAAATTGATTACCGGAAAATTAATTTTTGAGAGCTTATCGGATGATGTCATTACTCAAATTTCATTCAAATTAGTAGAAATCTATTCCAGAGGAAGGTTTAAAGGGAAAAAAACCGATCGTTATATCTTGAAGGAAAAACATGTACCTATTTCTTTGAATGTTCGAGGCGGTGAGAGGACTTTTTATGACTTCACTTTAGCTTTTAATGACCTAAAGTCGGAAATTGATATGATTGCTGATTCGAATATAGTTTATAAGGGGGCTATTGGTTTAGCAAAAGTCATCAAAGGTGTAAAATCAAAATATATTCTTGAAGCAAAGATTGTCGTCAAAGGAACTGTTTTACATCCTAGAATCGAAAAGGAAATTAAAATAAAGTGATGAATGAAGCATTTAATTTTGCTATTTGTTTGTCTATTAATTCATATTCAGTGTACACCATTATATCAGGTTCGCAAAATTTCTTCCCTTTCTAATTTTGATACCACAGATAATAATTTTACTTCAGACCTTCTCTTTGACACAATCACATATGCTCCAAGTTCTATTTTTCCCGAGATAAATCAGGTAAAAACAATATTAGTTAATTTTCATTTTATTTATGATGCGCAGGGTCGAAACAATATTCCTGAAGATTTAACACAAGCATATATTGAGGATGCACTTCTGAATATGAATTCTCGTATTCAGGAAAATGCCAAAATGAATCTGCCCCTTGGAAACAATACTGAGGTGCTTCCGGGGAACTTTCAGGCTGAGCTTCATTTTTTACCCAATGGTAAGCCTGGTATATATCACCATTTTGATGATGAACATTATTGGGGACTCCATTATGGTAAAAATCAAAATAATTATTCAAGAAAAACATTTGAAAAATATAAATTCGATGAGGATTCTGTTTTAAACGTTTTTATTCAATCCTTTCCGGAGGATAGTTTAAAAGTAAAATCATCGAGGAAAAGCTCCAACGGTATATCTTTCAAAAATCATATAAAATTAATAGGAATTTACCAACCTGAATTTGATGAAATTGGGAATCATGTTGATGATAGAATCATTTATTATTGGCATTTTGCCAGACTACTACAACATGAAATAGGACATACATTCGGTCTTAACCATGCTTGGACAAGGGTGGATGGATGTGAAGATACTCCGCCGAACCCCAACTGTTGGAATAGAACGCGAAACGGCACTGTCTGCGATAGTCTATGGTCTAATAATCTTATGGACTATAATACGCATCAAATCGCCA
>CALCSX010000135.1 GCA_937894165.1 uncultured Saprospiraceae bacterium
TGTTCAGTTTTAATTGCTTTTATCTCCATATCAAATGCTGTTTGCGTCTATTTTAGCAACCGTTACCCAATAATCCTTTTCCACATAAACGTCTCTTATGTCGAGATATTCTGCTGTGGCAAGGATTGCATCTTGTAGTAATTCTTTGTTGGTATGTAAATTCATCTCAGTTAATGTTCCATTCTGGTGCTGTTGGTAATGTTTCTTTCTTTATTCCGAGTTTATAGGTGGTCAACGGATTCAATTTTGATCTCAGTTTATCAAGACCGTTCATTTTCTTTGATAGTTCCAATATGGCTCCCAATAGTGCTGTTGCTCGTGGTGGGTATTTCAATGCATACAGGATTATTTTTCTTTGATCATTTTCAGATAGCTTGCTTATTTTGTTCTTCAGTAGCGCAATGGCTGATTTCTTGTCTAGGTCGGGAATGGTCTTAAAATCTTTTAACGCATCCAAAATTTCTAGCAGGCAATAGTTTTCATTGGTTACATCCACATAGCTTATAACCGGTTTGACATGTGTTTTCCCTATTTTGGTAGTTACCCGTTTAACTTTGCTGGCTACCTTGATGGTTTTGGGAACCTGCGTGGTCAAGCCCATTCGATTGTATAATGATCCTCCGGTAATGTATGCAATGCGTTTTCCATCCTGAAAGAGATATGGTTTAAGTAGTTCTTCTTCCGGTGGCCGGAGTTCACCAAAAGCAGATTGTTTAGGTTTGTAGAATACTCCGGTAGACGCTCTTTTGATCATTCCTTTCTTAATCAATCGCTCAATCGCTTTCGCGGCAGCACTGTACTCAGACTGATCAATGCCCAACTGTTGATACTTGAAGGTAGTTCCTTCCTGCATCCTGTTGATATTGCGTTCTATTTTTTCTGCTACCTTCATTGATTGAATAAGATATTGCTTAACGGAAGCAAAGATAAGAAAGTGTAGTGGTTTGTCAAGTATCTTGCGCAAAATACTTGACATTATAGGTCGGGTTTCTAAAAAGGGATTAGCCACTTGTTATTAATATTTGGAGCTAAATCCAAGTTCAATTTAGGGAAAATATTAAAATGTGAGGATGAATTGGGGTGATAAAGTAGAGAGTAAGACTGAAAAAGTAAGTATGGGCTCATTTTTTTGCTAAAGTGGAGGGTAGTTAGCAAACTCCCTTGAGGGCTTCAAATTGTTGGCCTCTCGGCACGCCGAATACTTTGTTGTTGTGGGGTGTTCTTTGCTTATTCAGAAATCTTCCACTAAAATATCATATTGGTAAGAATAAGAATATATCCCATTAATATAATCAGTTTGTCCTCCTGTGTAACTATCAAGGCTAAAAGGATTCTTCCCATTCAAATTGGCATGATATATTTGTTGAATAGAGTCCCTGTAAATGAAGATTATGGTATCTATATATGAATGAACAAATGGAGGTGGAGCAACTGATTGATCTTCGAAATAATAATGAAATATTTTTGATTCATTGATATCTATATCTACAGTATCCACAGAATTGTCGTAACCAATCATATGCAGAATAATTTCAGAATCAGTATTGTTTTTAATTATGTAATCTACGGATGCCCCTGGTTCAGGAGAGCAGGAAAAAATGAGGCCTATTATTATTAAAAGTAACAAGTTAATCTTTTTTTTCTTCATAATATTTATTGTTGAAAGTTTAGAATTACTTAATTTTAATAGTGTAAATCTATACTTATCTAGAATACACCACAACTTGTTTATTTGCGCAACTCCTCTCCCCACACTTCCCCATATTTCCACCTTACTCGAACCCAAAATAAAGAAAAATTCGAAATTATTTTAAAAAACTGAATGGACTGTGGGTATTCGTATAAGTTACACCTAATTTGGATGAATTCAATTGTATCGCTACCGGAAGTTCTGCTCAAAGGGTTATTCATCGGCTCCACGGAGGGATTCGAAGTGTATGGCTTGTAGGGACGACGAAAATTTAGTTGTTATGGGCTGCCTTTCTTGTCATTCAATTATTTTTAATTGTCTGGCTAAGTCCATGTTTGTCGTAACAAGGAGGTTGTCCATTAAAGTATAAATTTCATTTTCTTCGTCACGTTTAAATTCAGAAGCACTTAATATAATTGTCTTACCGTTTTCCATTTTAATTTCAAAAGTCTGTGGATATGTAGTATAAACTTTGTTAGAACCGTTAAGATTTGAAGTCCAAGTTTCTTCCCAAATAATTTTGAAGTCAATAACTTTTTGCCCAATTACATCAGACCATTTTTGATCGACAGAAACATCCCATTTCTGTTCGTAGTCATTTGTCGTTTCAGATAGATCAAGCAGTTTTGATTGAAGTCCGTAACAGATAAAGGTGTTGTCCCAAAAAACGTAAATGGTTTTGTTGTCTGTTTTGAAATAAACAGAGTGGTCAATTGTGTCAATGTCTGGATACTTTGTCTGGTAATATGGTTCAGGATTAATATTGTTTCCATCATCGTCAGCAAAATATTTTAGTTCTCCGTAAATAACCGCACTAATTATCTGTCCAACAAACATTTGTCGGCAGTCATTTTCGTATGTGATATGTTTGTCTGTTAGTGTCATTTAAGGTTGCCCATAACTGCTGGCACTGGTAACGGACGCAGCGTTAGCAAGTCTGTCCGTCCAGTGCATTGTTACCTGTCGTAATTTTTGAATAAATATCAATATTATTATCAATTCTGATTAATACTAAAGTATCATTAAATTGATTATAATGTATCTGTTTTACACTTTTGAGTATCTTGACTAATTCAAAAGAATTATTAAAAATTAAAACATCTTCTCTAATTAGTAATCCAAATAAATCTAAAGAATTCATTATACATATTTGTTTCACATCATTTGCGAATTCTGTTGATGGTGGAGCACCTTTAAAGGTATATTCGTGAGGCAGGGAGAGTTCCTTTCTTTCGAATTTGGTTGTGTCCCAAACAACATTCTTAGCGTGGCAAGCACATGCTAAAATATATTTATCTTTCAAAATGAACTTTGCTTGATTTACTCCGAAATTATGAGAAACTTTATAATCATCTTTGTATCCTTCTCTAAAAGTTTCATGTGCCCATAAGACCTTTTTATCTCTTGTTCTTGTATCAATCAGGTAACTCTTCGTATCGTAACCACCAGTAAAGATATAGGAACTATCTTGGTTTAAACATGTTGCAGAAAAATATGCATTGGTGGGTATTAGATCTATAAAATTCTTGTGAAATACATCATTTTTATGTTCATACTCAGATTCTTCTAATAGTGATAAGTTCAAATCCCATTTACTTAAAATATTTTGGTGATGTTTTATTAAAATTGAGTCTTTCTGAAAGTCTATACCCCTTTCATGATCCATCATCAAAATAGAGTTATAGTCAACTGGTGGAATAATTTTTGTAAAAGAACCTAAAAGACTGAAAATATGTTGACCTAACGTGATGTCATTTTTTATATTTTTATTAATAGTAACTATCGTTTTATTTCTTGAAGGATTAATTTTATCTTTAAATAGTATCTCATATTTATACTCAATTTCTGTCATTGATTGACTAAAAAATGAAAGATTGCTGACTTGATCTTCTGTTTCTATTTGTTTATTTAGTTTACGATATAAATCTGTATATAATATTTTAGATTCTTCATATTGACCAGAATAATAGAGTAAATCAGCTTTTACTATATGAGGTATGTTGTTGAAATCCAATAGTGATTTAATTTCGTCGAGTTCAGAATAATCTGGAATTATATCATTTGAAATGATATGACTTAAATCTGAAATTTTGTATGATATATTTTGGCTTGTATTTCTTGAAATTAGGCTTGTAACATTAATTTTGAAGTATTTTGCAGCTGAAGGTTCATAGAAATCACTTGGCTGAAAAATTTCAGTTGAAATTTTTGAATAGAAACTATATGCCTTAAATTTAGAGTTAGTAAGGTTTGTCGAATTTTTTTTAAATATTTTTTTATGCCATTTATCAAATTCCGAAAGTTGAAAGCTAGTCCTTAAATTATAATTAAAAATCAGCTCATCATTTTCATTAAGTTGTATAGGTTGGCTTATATTGTAAACGTATATTACAATATCCATCACTTTTCCTTTTCGGATAAAACATGATTTAGAACTAAGGAACTTAAAATTAAATTTCTCTAGTATTGGATTAAGCTCATTAATGCAAATCTCATTTAATATTCTCTTTTCCGTTTCTCTCTTTATCATATTTTTTTTATGTTAGGTAACTAGTTTATTTGCGCACCTCCTCCTCCCCACTTCCCCATATTTCCACCTTCCCCGACCCCAAATTAAAGAAAAAATCGAAATTATTTTAAAAAACTGAATGGACCGGGTGTATTCATATAAGTTCCACCTAATTTGGATGAATTCAGTCGTATCGCTACCGGAAGGTCTGTTCATTGAGTTTTATTCATTCTTAGTTTAGGATTTTAATGGCATTCATGAATTAAAATTTCATCGGGCTCCAAGGAGGGATTCGAAGTGTTTGGCTTGCCGGTACGAGGAACGCTTAGTTGTTATGCCTCGTTTTTATATCTGTCATAATAATTATTCAATGTTTTGATTAATCTGTCCGAACTGATTTCAAGTCCGGAAGCTGCAATATTGAAAGGCGAATTGTAATTATTAATATTAAACTGCATCAATTTTCGTCTAAATCCGCTCGTCTCTTTGTCGAGCCAATAATCAGGGTTATTAACTCCAATAATTACAATTCTTGTGCTATGGATTTTAATCTCCTCAATACCACTTATGTCTGTCCAAAGTAGATATTCAGTCAACGATCTTTTAGGATTTACATTTAGTCCTTTGGGATCAATAATTAATGCAATTTCTGACTTAATCAATCTTTTTATTCCAATAAAAATTCCTAGTCCGAAGAAAAGTATAGAGGCAATTCCAATTCCTCGAGTTAAAATTGGATTTCTAGCTCTCCAACCAGTCAGGTTGTCTGCTTCCAAGAGTAGCCAAATTCCTAAAGCGACGAATGTAATTGAACCAATCAATATTAACAACGATTTCTTTTTACTTGAATAAATTTCAATTCTTTCCATTTCGGTCAGTCTTTTTAAAATGAGGCATAACGATCTAGTGATTTAGAGTTGATTTGATAATAGCCAATCTCATATCATTTGTAATTACCGGTTGTATTTTCTCTTATTCGATATCATTAAGTCTACTTCTTCGTTTTTATTTGAAAGTGCCATTCTGATTTCATCTTCTGTTAGTTTTAGTATTTTGCTCCATTCAGCTGAAGTTTGAGTAAAAACGATTGAAGCAAAATATTCATTTGAGTAATTGCTTGCTTTATAAAGTATATATTCCCAGTGTTTTCTTTTAATTTCAACAACATCAATTAGTCTCTGCTCGTACTCAATTCGAATTGTTTTAATTATGAAAATATTTTCTGGAAGGTGAATTATACCTGGTTTGACAGATTCAATTCTATTTATTAGTAGTTCTTGAATATCTAATTTACTTAGATTCAAAAACTTGTCTTTGATAACCCAAGAAGTTGTCAATGTTTGAGACAAATCAAAGAATGCTCTTATATCTGATTCTATACTTATGTAGATTCCGCTTTTACTTTTAACTTTTTGAGGAACAGTTAGGTCTTGAATTTTAGGTAAGTCATCATTTACAATAAGCTGTTTGAGAAGTTGAAGTTTTTCAATCTCACCTTCTACAATTACTGGGTTTTTATATGTCGTTAATTTAATATTCAATTCGTTTATATTTCCTATTAGGTTTCTAATAATTTTTACATATCTAGTTTATTTGCCCAAATTTCTTCCCTCCTCCCTCTCCCCCCACTCCCCATCCCCACCCCCTAAATTACTCAAATTATTTAATTTCTCACAAAAAACTTAATTAACCGAATCTATTCGCCCCACCCCCCCCGCATCAGGGATAGCAGCGGACACGAGAGAGGAACGACCGAAGTAAAGCGGATAGCCCGACGACGTTCAGCTGCGACATACCAATGGAGTAGCTGCACGGCGGATGCCCCCTCAATAAAAAACAAAAGAGCCCGTTCGCGAATCCAAACGAGCTCTTTTGAGTGTATATTTTTTCTTAAAGTAATCTTATCTAGTGGCTGCAAGAAAACCTTTTGAAAAACGTCTCTGAAAAGAAAAGTTCGAGGACAAGGCTTTCGAAGTATTTGAATTCAGGAAGTTTATAGTGAATAAATGACTGATTCAAATACGAGAGTAACGCAGTAATTGGACTTTTCTTACAGAGACTTAGAAAGTATAGCGAACATTTACTGCTATATTCCTCCCCGTCTGCAATATCCCAAAGGCCCTGTACAGTGACAAGTGATTGAGATAGGCCAAATCCAACAAATTCAACCCGCTAACATACAGATTCAACTTGTTCCCCGCCACATCAAAGGTGCTTCCAACGTTCATGCCCAACAGGTAATAGCCCTCCGTCGCATCCTCCAAGGGCGCCTCTCTGTTCTGATCGAAAATATAAGATCCTGAGATACTGAGGTAGGGTTGCTCGAAAACTCCCATGTTTTTTGCGGTCAAACTCACTTCCTGGTTCCATCGGAATGGCGGAATATAAGGCAAATAGGTCCCGTCAGAGGTCCTTTCGCCGATCACAGTGCTCAAAGAGGTAGATCCCGAAATCCAATTCAATGCTTTCGGGTGAATATCCAAGCCTATCTCTCCCCCATACAACCTCGCATCATCCTGCTCATAGTTCCAAATCACCAAATCATCCATCATCTCCGTCGTCGGACTGAAGAAAATATAATTATTCACTTGGTTATAGAAAACCTCTCCCGAAATGGAGAAATTGTCCTGTCTGAATCGCACGCCAAAGTCCGTTTGGATATTTTGCTCTCTTTCGAAATTGGCATTTCCGGCTTCGAAACGATTGGTTCCCGGGTGTGGCCCGTTCGAGAATAACTCCGCCAAATCCGGCGCTCTAAAGCCCGAAGCGATATTCAAGCGAAATCTCCAAGTCTGAGAAGGCCTGAATGTCGCCCCCCCGCTGGCTGTCACCCCCTGAAAAGTACGTTCCAACATCCTGCTATCAGGAGCACCCGGCAATAAAAAGCCATAATCAACAAAAAGTGGCGCCGAAGCATCAGCCGTCACCTTTCTGATATCATAGCGAAGTCCCCCCTGTACCACCCAGGCAGATTTGTTATAATTGATCAATGCATAAATGGAATTGTCCGCTTTCGAAGCATCCGGCACTAATAACTCATTCGCATTCGTGTAATTCGTATTCGTCAAATGAAATCCCTGAACACCCACTATCGCTTCGAATTCCTGCGACAAACTCTTGAAATATTTCATGTCGTACATGAAGTTTCTTTGCTCAAGACCTAAATCCACCCCTTCTAAATCACCTTCCACTTCCTTTCTGTAATTAATATGATAGCCAAAAGTAGCTTTGATCCTGTCCTGGCCCAAAAATATATTCGTCTCTGAATTGATAAAATGATCCGCTACATCCTGAAAAGGAAGCTGCAAAGTCCTGTCATTACGAGTGGTGACCAAAGCTTCCGGATTAGTTTCGTCTAAAATCCCCAATTCTTGTCTGAGATAAGTATAGCGAAGTTTCGTGTTTCCCCAAGGTTTTTGATAGCCGATCCCTGCCTTGATATTTTCTGTGTTGAATCTTGTATTTCCCACAGCATTTCCATTTCCGTCCATATAATCCGCATGATTTTCCATTGCTCCCCGCAAGCTCCAGGTAAATCCACCCTCCGTAGCACCTCTTATTCCTGCCTCACCTCTCCAGCCCAAGCTATTGCTATAGCCTCTGGCGTTGACGTCACCCGTTATTTGCCCGGCCACTGCGTCAGCCTCCTCGATTAGATTCACTACCCCCGCCATTGCGCCCGAACCATAAATGATAGAGGCAGGACCCTTGATCAATTCCACGCTCGCTATCCCCGTCTCATTCATCCCCAAGCCGTGATCGGCCCCCCATTGCTGGTTCTCAAATCTAGCTCCTTGATACAGCGAAAGTACCCTACTGAATGACAATCCTCGAATCACGGGCTTACTGATCCCCGGTCCGAGAGATATTTCATTCACACCCGGCACGCTGGTCAAAGCGCTCATCAAGCTGGGCGCCGGCGTCTTCAATAGATCATCTTTCCCTATCTTTTCTATCACTATCGGTGACGATTCCTTGCTCATCACATAAGCCGCAGAGACGACCACTTCGTCGAAAAGAAGCGCACTTTCCTTCATTTCGATGACCAGATCTACCCCTTCCTCTCCCGGATTTATCTTTCTGATTTCAGTAGAGTATCCAAGGTAAGAAAACTGCAAAGTGAGCCTTCTTGCAGGCAAATCTGACAGTCGGAAACTACCGTTCACATCCGTCATCGTCCCCTTGCTCAACTCGGGAATGAATAAACTCACGCCCACGAGCGGTTCTCCCGTCGCCCCATCGATCACCTTCCCTCTGATCTCGTTCATTTCATTAGCTGTCAACATTCCTACACACAGGAACAGACACAAAAGCGTATTTAATATTCTCATTATTATTTTATTTAGTATACACAATATTCACAGCACAAGCCTGTGATGCGATTTCCGAAAAAGTAAAATTTGTCTATACTAAAGAAGGAGGACCCCGCAGGTGGTAACTTAGGATCTGCGTGGAGTGAAAAGTTAAATTGTAAGAACTGACATGCTCCTCCTCAAGAATATTAACGACAGACCAAGCGATGGCAGGCGTAAAGCTTTCGAAAAAGTGAGCATTCGTCACAAAATCTAGGAACACTATTTCAGCTTCAGAGTGGCTGTGATCCGGCTTTTGATCGTCCTGAGGCGCGTAGGGGTGCGCGTGCGCGATGACCCGACCGTTATCTAGTTCATGAATATGCTGGAAAAATAGCGTATTCCCGAACATCAGCAAGAGCAATGTCAGGAAAATGTGACTATATAAATGTGATTTTTCCCTAAAAATATTCACGATCCCGTGCAGATTTTGGCTTAATTATTCGATGAATTCTCCAATCAAATGCAAATATCGGAATAAATCCATGTCATTTACAAATTTTGGATGTAATTATCTTTCGGGAGGATAGAATTTGAAGAATAAAATTTTTTTTGGGCGTTCCCCTCATTTCTATTTCTGAGGAGACGTTGGATCCAACGTCTCTACCCTCAATCGAAACACAATTGAGGATAGGAATCGGGTCGGCGTGTTCCGGGGTCCGTTGCACTCCCGTCTATCCTCATGAGGTCGGACAGACCAGGCCCTCCACATGCCTAACGCGGGAGAGTAAGCCATCAAATCAAAATATTATTTGGAATTCGACCTTTCTCGTGGTCCGAGAAACCTCAAATCCATATTTTATGCTTAAAAATGATTCGAAACAGTATTTTATTTCTATTTTGGTCATTATTAATAGTCCTGTAGAGACGATGGATCCCAACGTCTCATTTCAACCGGCTCTCTTCGCCAATCTGCTACGCCAATCTGCGGCATCTGCGGGAGACACCTTTTCTCGTGGTTCGAAAATTTCTGTTCCTAATCCAACACAGACCATCTGCGAAAATCCGCGGAATCAGCGGGAGAAATCATTTTCTCGTGGTTCGAGAATCTATTCTCTTCCTAATCCAACAGGGTCTTTCTGCGCAAATCTGCGGAATCTGCGGGAGACACAATTTCTCGTGGTTCGAGAATCGTAGAGACCTAGGATCTAACGTCTCTACTCATCTGGCGTTGGGCAGACCAAGATCTACACATTCCTATGACAGGAGATTTTAGGGGGAGAAGAGGGTGGGGAATGGCGGGAGGAGGAATAATATTTGGAAATGGGGTCTTCTCCGAACACGAGAATTTGAATTTCAGGAGTATATTTTAAATTTCCGTATTCTCGTGGTTCGAAAGAGAAGATAAGTTGGGGAGATAAATTCTCGTGTTTCGAAATAATAGCTTCCATTTTCTTGTGTTCGAAATTCGCAGGAGTAATCTATAATTTTGTGTATAACAGGTAAATGGTAATGTTTCAAGTTGTGTAAGAGGCAAGATGGCTTTCTAAAAAAAATTATCAATTAGAATTGCATGTATCCAAAAATTAAATTATATTTTCATCCATTACTTTCTCGAACCACGAGAAAAAATCTATTAGGTCCTTTTCTGCCTCAACTTTTGAATGTATTCTTGGACCTCGAGAATTTACCCCAATCCCCCCCTTGAACCCTTTAATTTGTTAAAATTTACAATTTTTTCGCCTTTTTTGAAAAATAGTTGATAAAATTTTATGGAATTTTGAACTTTTTTCGTCTAGTATATAGAGGAAAAGTATAAACTTCCTTTAGGGTCACTCCAAATTATAGTCATGTTTATAGATTGGAATTGGAGATATTGAAATTTTAAAATCAGAATTAAAAATTATGGTAGCCGTAATACAACAAATAATTCAAGCCTTTAACACTGATTATAATCAGAAATCCACTTTCGACTTGGAAGATCGCAAGACGGTAGGCTTTTTCTATGCAATGGGTCAGATTTACACATTAGTTTGGCTGTCTGAGCCTCGATTAGAAGACATAGAAAGGTTGATTAGGCTTCATGGCACGACGAATATAGTGTTATTTTGCAAAATTATTTATAGTACAGGCAGAGCCTTGCTGGAGCAGGAGGGAATCAGCTATCTGGAATGGAAAGGAAGAACTTTCTTTGTAGATGCACCTCCTGCTGCGAATGAGCTTAACAAGTATAAGAAAAACGGATTTGATCAGCGATTGAATGAATCCAGGATAAATTGCAAGACCGGTTCTGCAATTTTACTTGCATTGGCAAAAAATCCGGAGATATTGCAATTATCAGTGAGAGAGCAGGCTAACTACTTTAAAATATCTGACCAGACGATGTATTATTATCTGAGCCAATTTAAGAAAGCAGGGTATTTGGTGAAAGATGAAGAGGGCAAATGGGTGGTCAATATGAAGATGATAGATGAAGACAAGTTGATGGGGAATTTGGAGGCACGTGGGTGTAATCAGTTAAAAGCGGATTACAAAATTGAATGTGTTTTTACCAAACTGAAGCGATGTAAAAAATGGAAGGAGAAAGATTGGGGATGCAAATTTTTGGACGAGCTAGGCCATTGTGAGAATATGGAATCCAAAATAGAGAGCGAGATAGCTAAAGGAGTATTTGTTTTTATTTCCCCTTATAACAGAGAATTATTTCCGGAATTTGAAAATAAATTCAGGTTAGATTTCAAGGCTTGGTATGCGAAGCGACAGATGGAGAGGTGGGCTGCTAACTTAGATTAAGAAAATAATTTAAAAATTTATGAGAATATTGAGGGCTGCCGGTTAATAGCGGGTTAGCCCTGCGCTGTTTTGTGGAGAAAGGGGGAGGGAAAGAGAGTGCATTTCTGAAAAACTATTCGAATTAATAAGGAGTGACGATCAATTAGGAAATGATTGGATGAATAGGGAGGAAATTGGAATTATTAAGATGGAGTGAAAATATAAAAAGGTGCATTTTTAGATTAAAATTGAACGTAGGAGGATAATTAAGACAATGTTAAGGAGAAGGGTGTGGATCTTTTCTCGTGTTTCGTGAATTGTATTTTCATGGGTTGATTTTTTTCTCGTGTCTCGAAATTTAAAATGTTTGAAGGTACTTTTAAAACATACATTCTTGTCTTTTGAGAATTGAGGAGTACGTTTGGGTAATTTTTTCTCATGTTACGTGAAATACTCCAAGGCTGGTGTTAAATATTTCTCGTGTTTCGCGATTTTAATTTTTTTAGTTCAATAAGTGAATACAAATTCTCGTGTTTCGCGTATTCCTACTTCCAACCCTCTTACACCTAATCAAAAAACACCCCTTGAATTCATCAAAGGGCATCCTTATTATTTAGACTCGCCTAGAAAATTACTTATTCCCACCCTTAAGATATCCACCTAAGGCTTTCACAGTAATAGGAGATCCGCACATTTTCACGTGGTTCGAGAATTCCTGTTCCTCTCCCGGATCCAACACAGATTCTCTACGTCAATCTGCGAAATCTGCGAGAGACCCCAAATTATCGTACCACGAGAATTGCCTATCCCCATCCCTTTCCCCACCCTCATAAATTAAAAAATGCCCCTTGAAAAAATTCAAAGGGCATCCTTATTTATTATCTAGCAACAAAAGTATTTAAATATAATTCTACTCGCCCGACTTCAACACTCTATACAACTCACTATCCGTACTCAATATCATACTCGTCTTGTCATCAAAGGATTTCTCCAATGTCTCCAGCCCTCGTAGAAATCGATATAACTCCCTCGCCTGTGGACTTCGATTATAAGCCTTGGCATAAATGGCAGTGGCCTCAGCATCCGCTCCACCCTTTATTATTTCCGCTTCCCTGAATGCTTCTGATTGTATTTGCGCCAGATCACGCTCCTTATTACCCTGCGTTCTTCGTGCCTCACCCTGTCCCTCAGATCTAAACTTGTCTGCAATTCTGTTTCTCTCAGATATCATTCTCTCATAAACATTATTCCTCACATCTTCGACATAGTTCATCCGCTTGAATCTGAAGTCCAAAATCTTGATGCCCAGATCTTCAGTTATGCTATTGGCTCTTTCAAGGACCATCTTTTCTATGGCACGTCGACCAACTTTGATCTCTTCCAAAATTTCTATTTCCTCCATGAAATCCTCCACAATTTCCGGCTCTCGGTTCGTAGATCTCACGATATCCAACAAATCGTAACTTGCTACGGCATTCCTAGTCTCCCCATCGAGAATATCATCCAATCTGGTTTTACCTGATTTTTCATCTCTTAATCGTATAAAAAACTGAAGTGGATCGGTAATTTGCCATCTGGCGTAAGTATCTACAAATATGTATTTCTTATCCTTGGTAGGCACCTGATTGGGGTCTCCATCCCATTTCAAGTAGCGCTTGTCAAACAACTGCACTTTTTGAATGAAGGGAATCTTAAAATTAACGCCGGGCTCTACCCTTGGACCTCCCACAGGCTTCCCAAACTGAGTTACAATAGCTTGCTGTGTCTCATTAAGGATAAAAATAGTATTGGTCATTACAATGAATGCCAACAAAATAAGTATTGGTATTATAAATTTTTTGTTCATCTTATTGTGATTTTTTATTGTCAAAGTTCAGCATTGGCAACAAATTGGTGTTGTCCTCATCCACTATAATCTTATTCCCAAGCTTGGGAATAATTTCCTCCATGGTTTCGTAATAAAGCCTCTTTTTCGTTACCTCCGGCGCTTTGATATATTCTTCATACAATGCATTAAATCTTTCAGATTCCCCTTTCGCTGTATTCACCCTATTTAAAGCATATCCTTCTGCTAATTGAATCGTTTCGTCAGCTTCCCCGCGCGCTCTTGGGATAATTCTATTGTATTCCGATTCTGCCTGATTGATTAATGTTTCCTTTTCCTGCTGTGCCTGATTGACAGCATTGAAGGAAGGCTTTACCAATTCCGGAGGATTAACATCCTGCAGAACCACTTGATCGATGCGAATTCCATTTTCATATTCGGCACACATTTCTTGAAGTAAAACCTCTACAGAAGAAGCCACCTCTTGTCGACCTACAGTGATGATTTCATTGACCGTCCTATCACCCACCACTTTACGAACGGCGGATTCAGACATGTCTCGTAAGGCATCTTCGGCATCCCTTACTCTAAACAGATAATTGTAGGAATCCACAATTCGATACTGTACTACCCATTCCACATCCGCCAAATTAAGGTCGCCTGTCAGCATCAATGATTCATCCGTATAATTCGTTTTGGCATATTCAGTACGGGAAGAATTGTTGGATACAGTTCTGAACCCAAATTCTTGTTTCAATTGCCTTTGTACCGGAATTTTATACAATTTTTCGATGCCATAGGGCAATGTGAAGTTAAGACCCGGATCTAGTTTTCGACTGTATTTTCCCAGATTAATGACCACTCCCTCTTCCTCCGGTCCAATGATATGGATGGAAGTAAGAAGAGCAGGAATGATTAAAATGGCGAGAAGGATCTTATTTCTATACTTCTTTAACAGAAATATATAGTATTGCGGATCCTGATTATTGAATCGTTCTTGCATAAATAATTATTTTTTATCTAATTGTTATTGCTTAAAGATACTATAATCAAAGTAGATATCAAGTGTTCTTCGATTAAATTCATGAAATACACGATGAATGCAGTTTATTGCTGACTTTTCTTGATATTTCTTGTGAAAGTCTCATTTTTAAAGAAAATAATCGATCTCCACTCCGGTTTGTTAGAATGCCCTAAATAAAAAATCATTTTTAATATTTCTCTTAGCCGCCTAAATTTATTTCAGGCATATCTGAGGAATTGTTAAACAATGCGACCCCAAAAAGGACACCCAGAATAACGTAAAATACCATGAATACAGCGGCCCAAATTAATGCGGCCTTCGCCCAATTCGTTTTGCTCGGATTATAGCCGGAGCCAAATGCCCAAATAAATAGCATAATAATATTGACAATCGGAATAAAAGTCAGTAACATTGTCACGATCCAATCTTTAGTGGAGACAGGGGGTGGTTGAAGTTGTCCATTTTGCAAATTTAAATGTGGTGAGAAAAATATAATCCAGGCAAAATCCAAATCTTGCCCTCTAAATTTGTAGTCCTTAAATTTGAGAAGTATTAGAAAAATTATGAAAGCAAATTGAATACAATCATAAGCACAGATTAAATAAACAATTAAATTTGGAATATTATATATGAGATGAGTTAAAAATCAATGATTTATCATATTTTTCTTCTCAAGAAATACTCAAAATAGTCGTTTTCGCTCGACTATGTTTCATTCTTTACCACAAAGTCTCCCGCTAGGGCTTTGCCCTATGTTTTGATAAAAATAACTTTTATAATCATACATCAGTTCTTAAGAAAAATTGAAATAATCTTCAACATTAAGGAATGAAGGGACATTAAGGATTTCATTAAGGGCTTAAAATTCTTAAAAACCTTAATTTCTTAATGGTTCTCCTACACTTCTTTTTCAT
>CALCSX010000136.1 GCA_937894165.1 uncultured Saprospiraceae bacterium
ATTTTATGGAAATAAGCAGGCAGGAGTGGGTAATTGTGGTGTTGTTGGCCTTGGTGCAATTCACAAATATTGTTGACTCCATGATAATGATGCCTCTAGGCAATATTTTTATCGAATTGTATGACATCAATGCCACGCAATTGTCGTTTTTAATAGCATCATATGCTTTTGGAGCTTTTATTTCCAGTATAACAGGATCAGTTTATCTCGACAGATTTGATAGAAAAAAAGCTTTGTCGCTCATGTATCTGGGATTTTCTATTGGCACTATACTTTGTGCCCTGGCGCCCGGATACTGGTCACTTTTGATAATTAGATTTTTGACAGGCTTGTTCGGAGGTATATTAGGAGCATTAGTCCTTTCTATAGTCAGTGATGTTTTTACCTTCAAGAGACGTGGCAAGGCGATAGGAATTGTGACGGCAGCTTTTTCTGCTGCTTCTGCGCTGGGCGTCCCCACGGGTTTGTTTTTGGCGGACAAAATGAGTTGGCATGCGCCGTTTTTATTTCTGGGGATTACCGGATTAGTCATTTTGGTTTTTATAAGAATGTATTTGCCAAGAATTGACTCACATTTGAAAGATTCTGTTCGTCGAAATTTATTTACCACATTTCGGCATATAGGTTCGGATAAGAATCAATTGAGGGCGTTGGCGCTAGGCTTGGTAATTGTATTAGGGCATTTCATCATTATTCCGTTTATTACCCCTTATATGATTAGAAATGTTGGTTTCAGCCAAAGTAATATCACACTAATATATTTGTTTGGAGGAATGCTGACTATGTTTACATCACCTTTTATCGGTAGGCTAACGGACAAATATGGCGCTATTAGGGTTTTTGCAACGGCTATGATTATTTCCTTTATCCCCGTGCTGATTTTAACCAATCTAAACCCTGTATCCATCTTTACAGGTCTTCTGGTGACCACCCTCTTTTTTGTTTTTGGCTCCAGGCGGATGATTCCTCCGAATACCTTAATTACAGCTGCTGTGGGACCGGAAGGGCGGGGATCATTTATGAGTGTTAAATCTGCAATGCAACAATTGGCAATTGGAATTTCTTCCGTTATTAGTGGCGCAATTGTATATATCGACACAGATGGAAAGATGGTAAATTATGGATGGATAGGCATTTTATCGATACTTATTTGCATCATCGGCTTGTTTTTAGCGCCTAAATTGAAAATTGCCAAGGGCAATTAGAAATTTGGAATATTTATTGCTTCAATAATTGTTTGAGATATTATCGTCTGATAATATTTATATGCGTTGCTACAAAGGATATGGAAAGAAAAAGACTCGAAACTGAACAGAAGGCACTTGAAATAAATCTCAATGACAAAATCTATGGTAGTTTTGCTGAGATTGGAGCCGGACAGGAAGTAGCCAGGTTTTTCTTTCAGGCAGGTGCAGCTTCAAGGACTATTGCCAAAACAATCTCCGCTTACGATAAATTATATTCCGATGTCATCTATGGAAAAGATGAAAACACTAGATATGTATGTAAAAACAGACTTGTCAAAATGTTGGATAAGGAATATCATCTGATGGAGCAAAGGTTGCGGGAAGACAGGGCGGATACTACTTTTTTCGCATTCGCAGATACAGTGGCAGCTTTAAATTTTTATAAAACTATAGAGGGTGATGGCTGGCTCGGTTTACGATTTCAACTGGATCCGGCATCAGCACCCAATGATCTGATTCTGCACACTCGGCTTTTGGATAACGATACTTTGCTGCAACAGGAGAGTATTGGAGTGCTTGGGGTAAATTTGATCTATGCATGCTATTATCTGTCAGATAATTTGGATGAAATGATCATTTCACTTCACGATGGCCTTAAAGGAAGGTTGAAAGTAGATTTTTTGAGCTTGTCAGGGCCTGATTTCCCCTCTGTGGACAATCGCCTTTTGGCACTTAAATTGATACAATACGGACTTACCGATGTCACCATGTTTCTTCCAAACAAGCAGCCAATTCATGGTTCGGAATTCCTCTACAAGAAGAATGTAGTTTCTGTCAGAGCCAGTTTTCGACCTACGACCAATGCACATATGGATATGTTTGTTACAGGAATAGAGCAATTTAGCAGAGAAAATTCTCTGGCGGATGAAGACACTTTCGCTCTCGCAGAATTAACCATGGAGGACCTGAGTCAAGGGGGGCATTTCGATGAAAAAGATTTTCTGGAAAGAGCAGATCTGCTGTGTGCTATGGATAAAGTTGTCGTATTGAGTAATTGCGAGAATTATGAGCGGTTAATATCCTATTTATCTGATTTTAAGGTGCCCAAAATAGCACTGGTGATCCGTGCAGATGATTTAAATGAAGCAATTTTGAGAACCTACGATAGACATAAGGATGATGGTCTCGTGAAGGCTTTTGGAGAAGTATTTACCCAAAAGGTGACCGTTCTGGTTTATCCTCTCAAAAGACCGGATGATACCATTCTTTCCGGTGCTAATATTCAGGTGCCGGATGCGATTAAATATCTTTACCGGCATTTTTTAGACAATAAACAAATAAAGGATCTGGAATTTTTTCACCCGGATTTTGTAAAGGTGAGAACGAAAGAGGTGACCGATGGCATCAAACAAGGTGGGGTCGAATGGGAAAAAATGGTACCCCGCCCGGTGGCCAAATTGATTAAGGAAAAATGCATGTTGGGCTATCCATGCGAAACTATTGATTTTGAGATTTAGGAAAATATTATAGTATGAAATTCATTTTTATCTTTTGTTCCTTGATTCTGTTTGGTTTTTCTTGCATTGAGCAAGAGGAGGAGAAGGAGAGGGGAAATTCAGAAGTTATAGAGAATATAAAAATGGATACCTTACCGGAGGAGATTGTATCAAAAGATATTTTATTGGGAAGATTTGATCCCCAAAGCCACCCGGACTTTGTAAAAATCCCTACGAAATATGCTACGCAACCGGATATGTTTTTACAAAAGGAGGCACTGGATAGTTTTATTTCCATGGAGCGGGCGGCAAAAATAGATGGCATTGACTTGAAAATAATCTCAGCCACCCGAAATTTTGCCCGCCAGAAAGCCATTTGGGAGCGCAAGTGGGAGGCTGGCTTGGCAAAAAAGGCTAATCAATTGTCTAAGAAAGAGGAGGAAATTGCGCTAGCCAAGGATATTTTACAGTTTTCTTCCATGCCGGGCAGCTCTCGTCATCATTGGGGCACGGATATTGATATAAATAATCTAAATGACAATTATTTTCTGTCCGGACGAGGCGAAAAGGAATATCATTGGCTCACTAAAAATGCTGAGAAATTTGGATTCTGTCAACCTTACACGAATGACAGAAACCGGACCGGTTATAATGAAGAAAAATGGCATTGGTCTTTTATCTTAATTGCCAATGAGTACTTGAAGGCTTATGGTCGTGTTACTTCAGATCAAATAAAAGGTTTTAAAGGAGACCAATATGTTGAAGCGTTGAAAATCATTGAAAATTATGTTTACGGGGTAGCATGCTTTAAAACGGATTAAAACATAGTTAGTTTTTATTGAAAGTTTGAAATGGAGGTATAGGAAAAGCTTTTTATCTAAATAAAAAATTAATTTTATAGGATATTCTTCTTTAGAATTATTTTTATATATAATAAAATTGTATATATTGCACAATGAAATAAATGAGAATATCAGGTTATTTCAATTTTTAGAAGCCATGAATATTAAATTTAAGTCTGTAAAACTTATTTCAAGTGAATGCTAAATTGCAAATAGTGGCAAAACAGTCTGAAAAGAATGTTTTGTCCGAAGAGTTGAGTAGAGTTTCGGTATGTAATAATCCCACGAAACCATCATGGACAGTGCCGGACGGTAGTTTTGAACCAAGCGATTTTGGTGTCATAATGGTCGTAGTTAATGGCCTAGGTCCCGAAGAGGAGAGGTCTACTATTGCGGAACTTACTTTGCAGGCCATAAAATATGCAATTCATGAGACATCTGACGATTGGGACAAGAAAAGCGAATTGGACGTTTTGGAATCAGCAATCTATTTTGCCCACGAACAGATCATTACATTCAAACAAAACAATCCCGAATACACAGCAGCTTCCGCCAATGTATCCATAGGTTTAATAAAAAACAATAAACTTTATATAAGTTGGATAGGAAAAGGCAGTATATACAAATATACAGAAAGGTCATTTGATATTATTACCGGACCGAATGAGTCTCCTAAGCTGGATTTGCTAACACAAATTAATCTTTCCGGGGACGTTGATGAGGAGCCTCTAGTTGTGACATTTGACGAGACTTTAGAAATAGATTCACAATATTCTGACGAATTGGGTATCCCATCCTATGTCCCCATGATCAAAACTAAGGTTGAGGCTATTTATCAAAATGATGTCATTCTGGCTTTGACAGATGG
>CALCSX010000137.1 GCA_937894165.1 uncultured Saprospiraceae bacterium
CTTTGTGGTAAAAATTGAAACATAGTCGAGGGAAAACTACAATAAATTCCCATTTGTTACTCTTTTAATTTTCATGCAACGCGTGACCCAAAACCCATAATTTAAAATCGCAAATAATTGATAATCAATGCTAATTATTTTAAGCGATGACGCAGCGCACAAAACAGTAATAAAGTAGGCAAGACTATAAAAATGGTAAAGGCAAAGTATACACTTCAGACCAACTGAATGAATTATGGAAATAAGCTTCTTTTTTTCTATTTTTTGGGCTCCATGCCATTACTCTTAGTATGGCAACAAGGAGTTTCAAAGAAGATGTCTGGAGATTCAGGGGAGGGGGATGCCGGTTGTAATTAAATATTTCTATACTAAATTTAATCCAAAACCTTCATCAGCTCCTCAACACTGAGGCCTGTTACTTTAGCTATAATCTCAATAGCAAAGCCTTCTTTATGCATATTTAAAGCAGTAGTGAGTATGCCCTTCTCAATACCTTCTTCTCTGCCTTTTTCAATGCCTTCTTCTCTGCCCTTCTCAATACCCTCTTCGATCCCAAGTTGATATTGGCTCTGCATAGCATTCTTTAGGTCACGATGTTTTTTTAAGCTTTCCTCGTAGGCAAGTCTATCCGTTTTCTCTAGTTTTAATAGTTCTGCTATTCCCATGACTTTTTCAAATAGTTATCAAAACTTTCATTTTAAACATTTAAGGATTGATCTTTTCCGGATATTGTCTTGTATCAAATATGTCGGTAATATATACGATATTTTCGATCTGAATATAAATAATTTTATAGCAAGGTTTAATTAACAAGTACCTATGGCCTTGATTTAATGCTTTTAGGTAATATTCTTCTTGTCCTAAATTTGGATTCTTTGACAATAATACTAATTGATTCTTTAGTTCTTTTTTGAGTCTTTCACTTCTCTTTGGATATCCTCCCGCTCTAAAGTACTCAATAATGTTGCTAAATTGATTTAAAGCGAATGCAGTTATTTTAACTTGTACCTTCAAATCTTATTTTGATTCTAGTACACTTTCAATATCGTAAACTGCTCCTTTCTCAATATCTTTATTCGATTCCACAGCTCTCTCCATAAGTTCTTCAGGACTCATTGGCTGTAAACTTCCATCATAAGTACCCTTAATACTTTCTTTTCGAACTTGAGAAAGCTTTTCTAGAATTTCTAGATCATTAAGGCTCACTAGCCATTCTATTAACTTAAATTTTTCGCTTAATACATTCATCCTCATTATTTTTATATCTCAAATATAACGAATTTCGAATTACAGTGGTTTCTCTATTTCAAAATAATTTGGGAGAGAATTATTTTCACTTACTTTACAATGAAGAAGAAATTAAATTTAGCGTAGCGACTAATTTTGATTTATTATTGGCAATTCGGGTTAACACTCCTCGCCATTATACCTGTATCGATTCTCTTCCGTATCGACCAGCGCATCGTACATCCATGCGCCTTCCCACTGCATACAATAAAAAGACAGCAACTCTTTTTCTTTTAGTTACTATATTTAAACTTCAACATCAGATGGCCTTTCAATTAAATTCTTAAAGATTGTAATTAATTTTTCTAATTTATTAAAATCTCCAGAGGCTTCATAGGCACCATTGATAACTCTATAATAATGCCAATCGGTATCATTAACTTCATTACTTATCCAATCAAAATCATTTAACTCACTATTTGAGTTTTCTGTTTCAATTGTTACTGACCACCCTGGATTATCTAAGGACTCTAACTTGATGCCGTAAGAATGCTCCCAATCTCCATCGCACTGACTTTTAAACCATTCCTGAAGCCATATTAAAATTGACATAGCATAAATTTTCTGATTAGTAATCTTTACCCTTTTCTGCTGGTGTGACATCTTTATTACCTTTGGTATGTACATGAGGCGTTTTAACTATAGTTTTATCACTGTTAGTATGAGCCCCTCCTTTTACATCCGTTCTTTTAACTTCATCAAAACCATTAGGATTCTTATCATTTTTCTTATATGTACTATTTCCTCTATCATTAAATACTGAATGATCTCCACTTGCGGATTGATCGGGTTTTCTTTTATTGTCGCTTCTCGCTTCCACCTTAGTAGGGTTCATTAAATTAGACAATGCCGTACTCGTAGTAGCTGCACCATGAAGTCCAACAGCGACTGTTCCAGGCGTTGCAACCACACCTACCCCTGTCCCTGTAGCAACTAATGTTCCACCAGCTCCAATTACAATTTCAGCGCCACCCTGAACAACTGATATTAAATCTCCGGTGGTTTGCCCAGCCTGAGCCCAACTTGCGTACTCACCAAATGAAGAAGGATCTTGTCTACCTGCACCCATTAATGAATTAGACCCGACAGAATTAGCAACTCCAGAAAGATATGCACCAGCTGCCTTAAAAAACCCTGTAATTGGATTTGGATCTACTGACATCATACCATCTGGATCAATAAACCTGACCGGTGCATTAAACCCATAATTATACGGACTCCACTCTGACATAGCCTCCGCCAGTGGATCGACCGCATTCCACCTCCCGATATCACTAGAATAATACCTCGCCCCATAATCCGACAGTCTACTCCCTTTAGAGTATTCTTTTCCGTTATATCTGTATCGGTTCTCTTCTGTATCGACCGGCTCGTCATACATCCACGCACCTTCCCACTGCATCCCAAAGGCGTAGCGCAATCCCAAAGAAGCCATTAAAAATCTATTGCGGCGCTTAACTTCTTCAAAATTGGGCGTTTGCGCTTGGCTTGAATTGCTCAAATAGAAGCTTCTATTCTCACAATTCAAAACACCCAATTTTTTTGAATTCAAACCCCTCATAACGAAGTTTAACGACTTCTTTGGGATTATGAAACGCTCTATGATTTCATTTGGTTC
>CALCSX010000138.1 GCA_937894165.1 uncultured Saprospiraceae bacterium
CACTGAATTCCTTGTGAATCTCCTGAATAGCCGGCATAGAAGCACTGCATATTTGACATTTTTCCAATAGAAAAACATACAGCCGTAAACTATCCTCCTTCGCATGAAGATTTGTACTGCACAATATCAGCAATAATAGAATTAATTCTCTCATTTCATTACAATATACTAATATTGAACGTATTAATTCAGAAAATCACTTCATTAATAGAAATTTCATGAGTCAAAATATCGAAACGAGGTCGCTGAGTCGAAACGAGGTCACTGAGCGAGTCGAAGTGCCGGCTAGAGAATAAAAAACGTTTTAATTATAGTAAATGAGGTCATTGAGCGAAGTCGAAATACCGACTGAAGAATTAAAATTTTTTAAACCGCTCTATTCCTTGGCTTCGACTCACCCTTCGACTCCGCTCAGGGAACGGCTCAGCCACCGGAATATCGCTCATTTATAAAAAAAATAGATTGAACCCTAAACACGTTTTTAAAAGAACTTAATGAACAATCTTAATGTCCTTAATTTCTGAATGGTGAAAAATTGAGTTGAGTCGAAACGCCGGCTAGAGAATAAAAAACGTTTTAATTATAGTAAATGAGGTCACTGAGCGCGGTTCCTGAGCTGGAGTCGAAGGAAAGTCCAAGTGAACCCAGAACCCAGAACAAGGCGTAGCGAAGCGAAGCCAGAACCCAGAACAGCCGAAGGCGACAGAACAAAGCGAAGCGAAGCGCAGCTAAATCAACCCCTCCGGTAAATCCACCACCAACATCTTCCCCTCCTCATCAATACCCAAAAAATACTCCTCTACCATCGGCATCAGCACCTCCTCGCCCCCAATATCCAAAACCGCCATCTCCTGATGCGGGTACTCCTCCACCCTTAATATTTTTCCTATCAACTCCCCAAACTCATCCCTCACCTCATAGCCTTCCAAATACCCATACTCCAATCCATCCACATCGACATAATCCTCCTCATCCCCCAGCAACAAATCCCTCCTAAAGTAAAAATCCTTCTTCTCTATAGCCTCCGCTTCCTCCCGCCTGTCATAACCCTCCAGCTTGATGATAAAAAATCCCTTCCCTCTCACCTGCTCTATAAACAGCGGAACCTTCTGATGCGATATCTCTACCACCAAAAACTTCATATGCTGCAAATCCACCTCAAAACCCGCCTCCGGAAATATTTTCAACTCCCCCGCCAAGCCATGCGCCTTCCCCAGCCGCCCCGCATATACTAAATCATCCATTTTTCTATGTTAATTATACTCTAAAAGTCGCTGGTTAACGATGTAACCTATCTCTGCCTTGCCCGCCCAATCATCTTCCGGGCAAGTGATGCATTGTGTATCAAGAATCCAACGCTCAGATTTGACCAAGCCCACCTCCTCTGCATACCACTCATCATTCATCCGCAGCTCCAACAAGGAATTCGTCAAAGCAGCCCTCTCCAAATGTAGCACATTCGTAAATTCAAAATTTTCTATCTGAACCTCTTCCTCCTTAGTCACCAGACGAGACTCCCACTCTATATAAGGCAGTATCGGACTTTGCCCCACTGTCTCTGTGACATCACTAGGATTGAAAAGGACACTTTCCCACCTGTCTCCAGCCTCCGCATCGAAATTTATCAGAAAAAATCTAAGATTTCTCTCATTTTGGTACCACTTTCCATTCTCAATCTCCCCACTCCAAACCTCGGTTTGACTCTCACTTCCAAAGTCACTCGTATAAGTTCTCCAAATTTCAAACTTCACATGAGAGGTTGACTCGTAATTTACATTTCTGAATTCCACCTTCAATATACCGCTGGTGGTATCGATAACCGTATTGGGTCCATCGGGATAAAATCTAATAGAATCCAATTGATACAATCTGAATTTCCCCTCCTGAAAAGGGAAATAAGCGGAATTTGCCCGGTTTTCGATCTCGTCATAAAACGTAGTTTCACAAGAAGATAAAAACACAACTGTGAGAACACCAAAAAGCAAAAGTATTGATTTCATATTTTCGATTATAAACTGCTATTTTGTGCGCGACGTCTTCGCCTAAAAGAAACAGTATTGATTATCAATTATTTAGAATATTATATTTGGGTCACGCGGAGTACAAAATTGGACTGGCATAACCAAAATTGGTTTTTATTCACTATATTTTCCTTATATCTTTTAGAGGCTATCCAACCCCCTAACCCCCTGAAGAGGTATGAGCTGGCAATACTATAAAAACACGATTTTAATACTAAATTATTTGTAAAATTTTCAACGGAAGCGTGGACGTCCCCTTTAGGGGAATGTGGGGCGCGCGCAGGGAATTTCAGTGAATAAAAATAATTTTTTCAATGCTCTTCAGCCCCCTAACCCCCTAAAAGGGGCACTCCGGTGAATAATCTTTCGCCCCATCAATTATAATCCTATAATTATATCATCACAAATCACCCCCATCTCGTAATTTTCTCCAAATATTGCCCATAACCGCTTTTTAGTAATGGTTGGGCCAGTTGTAAAAGTTGCTCTTTAGAGATGAAACCTCTTCTATAAGCAATCTCTTCGATACATCCAATCTTATAATTTTGTCTTTTTTCTATTACCCTGACAAATTCTGAGGCATCGTGAAGGGAGTCGAAAGTTCCGGTATCCAGCCAGGCAGTTCCTCTATTCATAATCCCTACTTTCAACCTTCCTTGTGAAAGATAGATTTTATTGACGTCAGTTATTTCATATTCGCCACGTGCGGAGGGTTGAAGATTTTTAGCGATTTTTACTACATCATTCCCGTAGAAATAAAGTCCTGGTACGGCGTATTGTGACTTTGGGGCTGTTGGTTTCTCTTCGATGCTTATTGCATTTTTATCTTCATCGAACTCGACAACACCATATCTTTCGGGATCGTTAACGGGGTAGGCGAAGACAGTGGCGC
>CALCSX010000139.1 GCA_937894165.1 uncultured Saprospiraceae bacterium
TAAACGACAATTTAGGGGCGTTTGATAACCAAACGTCCCATTCTTTATTTTTTTAGTCGGACACTAGTGAATTTTTATAAATGATGAAGGGAGTATATTAATACTCCCTTCGTTTTAATATTAATAGTTTGAAATTATTCAATTTTACATTAATATTTGGATTTTGCTTTACACTTTTCTCGTGTCAGCAAGGAGATACCCTACCGCTTAGTGAGTACTCCTATCCTTGGGAATCTCACGTTCCATTTAAAACCGACCATTCTTTAATGTTTTTACCTTTTAGTGATAAGTTTAGCACTACACCCGAAGAACTCTGTGAAGTTGAAATATCAGAAGCTTCCGGTCTAGCTTATAGTGTAAGAAATCCCGGAATGATATGGACACATAATGATTCAGGGCATTCCAACAGTTTGTTTTTATTAAATGCTACCACCGGTGAGATTGAAGCTAAATATACTATTCAAGGCACAATCAATGTCGACTGGGAGGATATGGAGATAGTTGTTGATCCTCTGGATGGCGAACCTTATATTTATATCTCTGATACAGGAGATAATGATGAAAAGAGGTCTGAATACACTATTTATCGATTTAAAGAACCAATTCTGAACTTTGCATCGGAAGAAAGAAATCTTTTTTAAATGATGTTTTTATAGAAAAGATTAGATTTAAATACCCCGATGGAAGCCATGACACAGAGGCTATGTTTGTAGATCCCGTAACCAAAGATATCTACCTGGCAACCAAAAGAGATGTAGTTTCGTTCTTGTACGTGATACCTTTTCCACAGAAACTAGATGAAGTTTATACTATTTTTAAAGTAGGAGAGTTCTCTTTTAGGGAAGCGTCAGCAGGATCTATTTCAATGAATGGAAATAAAATTGTAATTAAAAACAGACAAAACATTTACTATTGGGAAAGAGAAGAAGGTGAGCGATTATTTGAAACATTAAAAAGAGAGCCGTCGAGACTTCCATATGTTGGAGAGACGCAAGGGGAGGCAATTTGTTTTGATAATGAGGGAAATTATTTTACCTTGAGCGAGCAAACAAATAGTTTAATAAAACCAATTTTGTATAAATATTTTAAATTTTAAAACCAATAATACTTTTTTTATGAAAAACTATCATTTAACATTAACGATTTTAGCATTATTAATTTCAGGACTTTTTACAGCTTGTGACAAGGATGATGATGACATGCCACAAATTGTAGAATTCTCTGATCAATTGTTAGAAGCACAGGTGAAAACAAACTTAGGATTAACGACTTCAGAAGATGTAACCACAGAAAATATTCTTGATTTAGATACCTTGAATATTAGTGGGACTGATATTGCTAACTTGGTTGGCTTAGAGGCTGCAGAGAACTTGATTTTCCTTCATTTAGGAGAAACGCAAGTTACAGATCTAGATCCTATTAAAGATTTAAGAAAAATACAATATCTAAGATTTAACGATACAGGAATCACTGATATCTCGGATCTTTCAGGCTATACAAGTTTGATTTATTTTAATGCAAATACTGTCACCGGATTAACTGATATTAGCCCATTAGGAGGAAATGGTGGCTTGAAAGAAGCGATTTTAAGATCAGTACCTTTCGGAAATGCCGGGATGTCTACTATTGCTAAGTTTACCACTATATACAGATTGAATATGAGAGATACTGAAGTTACCGATATTAGTGTATTGCCTATTTTAATGGAAGGTGGTGCATTACAAAATGATACCCCGGGAGCTAATGGTGAAGCAGTTTTAGATTTGAGAGGATTGGGAGTTGATTGTTCAATATTTGAAGAGTATAGAGATAATATATTTGAATTGGAAGGTTGCTAATTAATACCTTTTTTAAGTTTTATAAGGAGTTCATCTGAATTAGATGAACTCCTTTGTATTTTATTCGATATATATCGTATTATTTAATAATATGTTATAATTTTGCTTTCGTAGTTAAATAGACCTTAAATTTTTCCTGATTGACCAATTTGTCAAAATACAGTAAAAATAATTTCGTTAGTAGTTAAATTAAATTCATCACTATGAAAAAATTACTCATATTAGGAATAGCAATATTATTGAGTGAAACTTTGATTTCTCAAATAGCTATCAGACCGACCTTTGGGATAAATTCTGTAACATTAACAGAAGATCTAGATGACGGAGAATGGAGAAGTAACTTAGGTCATCAGCTGGGTATTGATGTGCAATTAGGGGACAGATTTTACGTACAGCCCGGCTTGTTTTGGGAGTCGCATAATAATCTGGTGACACCAGATGATACGGGTTTAAGAATTAATTTCAAGTCCACACATATTAGAATGCCACTTACAGCTGGAATTAAATTATTAGATGGTACTTTAGATCGTGTATTTAATGTGAGATTATATGGTGGTTTGGATGCATCATTCAGACTTTCCACGGATGGGAACGACAAGCTTTTTAATTTAAATATGGAAGATGGATCAATTAAGAAAGCCTTCTGGGGTTATCATGCAGGTGCAGGAGTTGACTTTTTATTCCTTTTTGCGGATGTTGGCTACCGATGGGGAGCAAGTAGATTTTTCAAAATGGAATCTGTCAGTAATGGAGCGCGAATGAATGTATTCTACGCCAATGTTGGTTTAAAAATATCTTTTTGAGTTCTGCTTAGTTAAAATGGTGTTAAAAATGCTCTTATTTGACGCTAAATTTTACAAAATGTCTACCTTAATTTAGTTTTTGGTGATCAATATGCTAA
>CALCSX010000140.1 GCA_937894165.1 uncultured Saprospiraceae bacterium
AACTTTTACTCCAAATAAGGTGAGGGTCAGGTGATATTCTCGTGGTTCGAGAAAATAATTATATCTGCTCCTTATTCCTCCATTAAAGTGAATTTTACTAAGACGAATTATCAAAAATTTAATAACTCACTCAATATAATTTGCAAAATTTAAATCTCTAAGGAATAATTCTCGAGGTTCGAGACAAAGCCACCTCTAGGTATACACATCAACCAAATTTATTCCAAAAATCAGCAAGGACATAAAATAGTTTTCTCGTGGTTCGAGAATAATGCCCCATACTTAATTCAAATATTGCAAATGTCTCCCAAATTTGTCTTAGTCTTCCTAATTATTGAATGATTTTGTCTAGTATATCCAACTAATTTCTCTTGACATCTATAATTACACATTTATTAATAAATTATTATAAATAGGGGTAAAGATTAATCCTGATATACTTTACCCCTATTTTTTTGGTCAATACACCCTCACTTCTTTAAGTTTGTTAAACTCAATTTTCCCTGAAACAAACATCGTCAATGCTAGAGCAATAAACAATCCAATGCTTCCTATGAGTAATGCGTAATCTTGTTCTTTGGTGATAACTAATACGAATATGTAGAACACTGACAATATAGTTACGAATAGGAAGGAATTCTTCTTTTTAGCAACGAAAGTTAATGAGTAAGCGCCCAACAAAATGATCGTAGCAAGAGAAGCTATCAAGTAGGCTGTATCGAATCCCAAATGTTCTGAAAGTGCAATGAGCAGTGTGTAATAAAGTACCAAGCCTGCACCTATCAAGGTATATTGAAGGAAATGAATTCTAACCTTTGTTATTAATTCCATAAGTAATAATGCCAAAAAACTAAGTGAGATTACCAGCAATGCATATTTAGAACTTCGGGTACTTTGCTGATACTGATCGACGGGCATTTTGAGGGACAATCCAAAATGAGTACTTTGCGTATCCGGCAACCTGGCTAGAGTTTCCTGCGCAAATGATCTATTGAAATGTAGAATTTTCCACTCCCCTTTGAATCCTTCATCATTTATCACTCTACTCTCCGGGAGATAATTTCCTTGAAAACTAGGGTTGTCCCATTGACCTTGGACGCTTACTGTGGTGGTTTGGCCAAGGGGTGTAAAATACAAACCTTTGCTGCCCTTTAAATTCAGTTGGCAGTCGAACTTGAGAAGATCATTTTTGCTACTCGCCGGGAACGACGTAACTAGTCCTGATATCTTATTATTAGAATCTGAAAATGGTTGAGGCTCAAAGGTTTTTCCATTAATTTTTATGGTAGGATTCTCACCTATTCCTCTCAGATCACTAATACCAATATGAAATTTGATGTTTTCCCAGTCAACTTTATCTTCTTCGATTGGAAAGTTCTTAAAATTGAATCTATTGTAGTTTCCTGAAATATTAATATTTGATTTATACACAACAACATCAAAAATACCACGATGAAGCGGAATCCCTTCAATCTGACTATCGATGTTTAATTCGTCAGGAAAAAAGTAGGCTGTTTTATGATCTTTTATCATTTGCGTTTCCTCATTAATAGTTACTTCCCTTTCTGTATAAAATGGTAGGGACAAGTATGGGCCGGTAAGAGTTTGCTCGGAGGACCATTTATTTGTCACGTCATTCTCCACATCCATCTGACGACCTTGTCGCTCATCAATTAAATTTGCGGTAAATGATTGCGGTATCAGGAGTATCAGGACAATTATCATGATAATTCCAAGCTTTACGGGTAGTGAATTAAAGATGCTTTCTTTAGAATTTTTTGTTTCTTCCATGATTTAATTTTTATTTAAAAGTACTTTGTCTTTAAAAGTTATAATTTTTTTGAATTTGCGTCTGCCTTCTGAGAATTTATTTTAAAATAATTTTGATTTTTTTGGGAAAGGACCTCATAGTTCGTAAAACGAAATCCGCGTAAGTGGCCCGGAATGCAGCCCTGCTTTAGGGCTGGTCTGCCTCTGAAAAGGGGCAGACGGAACCATAGAGGGGCACGACCCGTAGGGATACGCCCTTATATAGAATTTAAAACATTTAAAAATTACATCAATTTTATTTATGATTTTTATTGTTTTAGCTATGGAATTATAATAGTATATTTTATATTTATCTCATATTTTGCTATTTTGTTTGAGAATAAAGAACATACACCCAATTATCTACTTTTAATACAATTAAAAATGAAACAAACTTTACTCATTATTCTATTTCTATTTACTTTCCTTACTTATTCCAGGGCTCAACTGCCCGATGGCTCTACAGCGCCTGATTTTACCACGACCGATATTTACGGTCAGACGCATAATCTATATAGTTATTTGGATCAGGGATATACTGTGATTTTGAAGTTTACTGCAACATGGTGTGGTCCTTGTTGGAATTATCACAACACCGGAGCACTTGAAGACACTTGGGATACCTATGGTCCTGATGGCACGAATGAAGCGATTGTTTTATTCTTAGAGTCGGATCCTTCAACGAGCATTGATTGTTTATATGGAAACTGTGGAAACACCCAAGGAAACTGGGTGGCTGGAACTAATTTCCCAATTGTTAATGATCACAATATGGCAGGACCCTATCAGATATCTTATTATCCAACAATAATGGGTATTTGTCCCAGTAAAAAAACCACTTTATTAGGTCAGGTACCCTCATCGGTCATTGGGAACTTCATAGCTAATTGTAGTATTATAAATTACGATGCTTCCGTGAGTGATGTAAGCTGTAATGGGCATGATGATGGTATTATAGCTTTGGTAAATGTAAGCGGTGCAGAGCCTGTTACTTTTCAATGGAATAATGGTCATACCTCATCTTACAATGACAATCTTGCCCCGGGTTTTTATCAATGTACAATGACAGATGCCCAAGGAAATATTACGATAACCGATGAATATTTTATCGATCAACCGGAGGTAATGACATTGGATGTAATCAATTTAACAAATATAGATTGTTTCAGTTCTGATGGTTATGTCGCTGTACAGGCAGGAGGAGGCAACGGAGGATATTCTTATATGTGGTCAAATGGACAATTTGGTAATCAATTATTTACTAGTCAAAGTGGTTATTATCTGGCTAGTGCTACAGATTCTCAGGGATGTGAAGCAGAGGTTGGTGTTGACATATTAGATCTTTCAGATGGTCCTGCTATAGATGCCGGTTTTAACTTGTCACTTTTATGTAATGTGGAAGATTTACAATTGCAAGGATCCGGACCAACCGGTTCCCAATACCAGATAAATTGGTCTACGCTCGATGGAAATATATTATATGGTGGCACAACATATACGCCAACTGTTAATGCCGGCGGAACATACTCTTTGACTGTTTTCGATTTGAATACGGGTTGCGAGAGTTCCGATGATGTATTTGTAGATGCGAACAGTGGCTTTAATTTAAATTTAAACTCAGAGGAAATAAGTTGTGCGGGTTCTATGGATGGTGCACTGACAGTAATTCCAAGCAATGGTAGTGGACCGTTTAACTATCTATGGTCGAACGGTGGAAATAGCAACGAAATTGAAAATCTATCAGGTGGCTTTTATGGAGTAACAGTTAGTGATGGTGCCGGTTGCACTCAGACAGCCAGTATAATTTTAGAAGAACCCGATCCGGTGACTGTGAGTATTAACCAAACCGGAGAAATAAACTGTTTTGGAGATTCAACCGGCTCAGCTGAGGCAGAAGGTCAAGGTGGAGAAGGACTCACTTACCTTTGGTCTAACGGTGAGACGAGTGAAAGCATATCAAATTTAAGTGCAGGAGTATATTATCTTACTGTAGAAAATAACGAGGGATGTTCTGTTGTGGATTCTATTGTCATTAGTCAACCTATAGCTATTCAAATTAGCCTTCAAGTGGAACAAATATCAATGGCGGGAGAGGATGATGGCAGTATTACAGCCTCAGTTACCGGTGGTGAAGGAAATTATGACTATGCCTGGAGCAATGGAGAGTCCACTCCTACTATTGAAAATCTTGCAGCAGGAACATACACAGTAACAGTAACAGATGAAAATGATTGTATTAAAATAGCTACTACAGTTATCAATTCTGCAGGTTGTGCTTTGGAGATAGGGATGGAATTGAGTCAAGCGGTTTCTTGCAACGGAGATACTGATGCTGTTGTAACAGTTGTAGTGGAAGGAAATGTTGGCAATGTGAGCTATACATGGAGCAGCAATGTGGATAGTAATACAGCAACTGCTGAAAATCTAGGAGCAGGAATTTATTCTGTTACCGTCAGTGATGAAGATGGTTGTACGGAAATAGCCGAAATTTCTGTAGGTCAACCTAATCCGCTCGAAGTTTCTATGTCAATTTCTGAAATTACTGAGCCGGGTGGCAATGACGGAGGCGCTTCGACAGATGTGACCGGGGGTGTCGATCCTTACAGTTATATTTGGAGTACCGGTGATACGACAGCCTCTGTATCGGGACTTTCTCATGGCGCCTACTTTGTGACAATTACAGATGCGAATGGGTGTGAAATAGTTGGAGTAGCTACGATTCCTGTTTTTCAATGTTCTTTTGATTTAGGAATTGAAGTTGATGAAGAAATTAACTGTTTTGGTGATACAAATGGTGCTTTAAGCGCAACACATACCACTCACAATGGTGAGGTAACCTACTGGTGGTCAAATCAGGAAGTGGGTCAATCCATTAATGGTCTTGGCGCAGGGGAATATTACGTAGTTGCTGTGGATGAATTTTTATGTACGGATACTGCTTA
The DNA here is from genome assembly GCA_937894165.1 of uncultured Saprospiraceae bacterium. Lineage (GTDB taxonomy): Bacteria > Bacteroidota > Bacteroidia > Chitinophagales > Saprospiraceae > CALCSX01. The sequence continues at coordinate 4,752 of CALCSX010000140.1, forward strand.
TTATGAACTGGAGCAACCGGATCTTTTAGCCGTAAATTTTGCCATTACTAATGAGAGTATTGAAGGGGCAGCGGATGGAAGTATCACAGCTCATGTCAGCGGTGGAACGAATGAAACAGGCTATGATTTTTTATGGAGTACAGGTGAAATTACCACTACCATCAATGGCTTATCTGCCGGTGAATATTGTGTGACGGTGAATGATGATAATGGTTGCGCAACCGTTCATTGCAGTAACTTATACGTTTCAGGTGACTGTTCGTCTTTAGAAATAGATGTGGTGATTGAAAATCATGTGATTTGCTACGATACTCCTTCAGGAAATGCTACAGTGGTAGTTCATGGTGGTACTGCTCCTTATGAAATTTCCCTTGATAGTGATAATAGTTTAGAGGCATTGCCTGCAGGAATTCATACAGCCAGTGTAGAGGATTCCGAGGGTTGCATAGCTAATATTGAATTTGAAATATTAGGTCCGGAATCGGATCCTAGGGCTCATATTGTTGACTATAGTAGTATTATAAATGCTGAAGGAACAGGGTTTATAGAAGTTGAAGCCGAAGGAGGATGGGGTGATTTTACAATCGTCTGGTGGCATGAAGGAGAAATAATTGCGTCAGATACATTATTTGTCGATGGTTTAAATTCCGGAATTTATTCAGTTGAAATTACAGATGCCGGTGGTTGTGCTACTTTTAAAACCTTTGAAATTATTTTAAATACATCGAATCATGAATATTCATTTTTTAGCGATATAAAAGTCTTTCCAAATCCCGTGAAAGGTGATCTAACAATTGAATTAAATAACAAAAATCTTAAGCTTGAAAATTATGAAATAATTTCAAGTGCCGGACAGGTAATCAAACAGACTAGTGTGATAAATGAAAATAATATTTCGACCATTGATCTGGCACCCGGCTTGTATTTATTGAAATTAAGAACGGAGAAAGGAAGTCATACAATTAAATTTATCAAGATCTAAATTGTCTTCTAAAGAGAAGGCTAGCTAGGTTTTTACTTGACAATGCGTACAGTCAAAATACTAAGAAAGAAATGTTTTGGCTTTATTTGCATCGACTAATAAAAGAAGTTTTTGGGGATCTATTCAACAATTTGGGTAGATCCTACCTTCTATATTCTATCACCAATCAAAAAATACTATGAAATCAGGAATTGGAATTATTCTTATTATTGTTGCATTGATATTAGCCTATATGGGATATCAGGAATTCGATCAAAGCAGAGCAGCAATTGAAATAGGCGACTTAGAATTGTCAGCATCAGATAATGACGGAAAGACGACCGCTTATATTTATTGGGGAATCGGATTAATTGCGCTTTTAGCAGGTGCAGCCCTTGTGAAGTCAAAAAATTAACTATTTTTGCACCTTGAAATATAAACATAATTGAAGAAATTATATTTATATAGATAGATGCTAACATTTCAGGGATAATAAAACATCTGACAATAATTTTTGTAAAGCATTGCAAAACTTGTTGTAGATAGGTGTTTTATTATCCTAAATTAATTTTAAAAATACACTGATGAATTTACAAATTGCCTCACTAACAAAATTACAGCAAGAAGGAAAAAACATTAACAGATTACCTTTTTCCATCAGGATTTTGCTTGAGAATGCGCTTAGAAACTACGATGGCTTTGCCATTACAGATGAGCACCTTGACACATTAATCAATTGGAAAAAGGAAGGTACCGACAAGGAAATCCCATTTAAACCTGCGAGGGTATTAATGCAGGATTTTACCGGTGTTCCAGCTGTGGTCGATATTGCTTCCATTCGTTCAGAGGTGATTAGAAAGGGTAAAGATGGTAGTAAAATTAATCCTTTAGTACCTGTAGATTTAGTTATTGACCACTCTGTACAAGTAGATTATTTTGGTACTAATTATTCCTACCAGAAGAATGTGGAAATAGAATATGAAAGAAATTTGGAGCGATACCAATTATTAAAGTGGGGTCAGAAGGCATTCGATAATTTTAATGTGGTGCCTCCGGGAATGGGAATTTGCCATCAAGTCAACTTGGAATATTTAGCACAAGGAGTAATCGAAAGAGATGGTTGGGCTTTTCCTGACACACTAGTGGGGACGGATTCTCATACGCCAATGGTCAATGGAATAGGTGTAATAGCTTGGGGTGTTGGAGGAATTGAAGCTGAAGCTGCCATTTTAGGTCAACCCATTTATTTTACTTGTCCACAGGTAATAGGTGTGAAAATTTCAGGCAAATTGCAGGAAGGAATTACAGCGACAGATATGGTATTGGCAATAACTAAGGTATTGAGAGATTACGGTGTTGTAGGAAAATTTGTGGAAGTTTTCGGAGATGGTCTAAATAATCTTAGTGTTACCGATAGAGCTACTATTGCAAATATGTCCCCGGAATTTGGATGTACTGTAACATATTTCCCGATAGATGATCAGACTTGCGATTATATGGCCAAGACCAATAGATCTGAAAAGCATATCGAATTTGTGAAGGATTATTGCAAGAGCAATATGTTGTGGAGAGAGAAAGAGCATTTAATCGAATACACAGATGTAATCGAATTTGATTTGGATGGTTTAGAGCCGACAGTTTCAGGTCCAAAAAGACCTCAAGACAAAATTTTAGTAAAAGATTTGAATAATAGATTTCAAGAATTGCTCTTGAAAGAATATAAAAGACAATATGAAAAGCCAAGTACAAGAAAAATCTCAGCTTGGTTGAACGAAGGAGGATCTACAAAATACGATTATGTACCTTTAAAAGAACATGATGACAATAAGGAGATTGAAGTTGTAGAGTCCGGAAGTATTAGATCAGTAAGGATTAAGGAAAATAACGAAGAGTTTATGTTGAGTGACGGTTCTATCGTCATAGCCGCAATTACTTCTTGTACCAATACTTCTAATCCTAATGTGATGATTGGAGCAGGGTTGGTAGCTAAAAAAGCATTGGAGCGCGGCTTGAATGTAAAACCATGGGTAAAAACTTCACTGGCTCCGGGATCAAAAGTTGTTACTGAGTATCTCGAAAGATCAGGTTTATTAGAGGATTTGGAAGCTTTGAAATTTCATGTTGTAGGCTATGGCTGCACTTCTTGTATTGGCAACTCAGGACCTCTACCTGCAGCTGTGGACGAAGCTGTTACGAAAGGAGAATTAATTGTAACATCAGTTCTTTCAGGAAATAGAAACTTTGAAGCCAGGGTACACCCGAAAGTAAAAATGAATTTTTTGGCCTCACCAATGTTGGTTGTAGCTTATGCCTTGGTAGGAAGAGTAGATATTAACATCATGGAAGATCCAATCGGTTATGACCCGAATGGAATTGCGGTATATCTGAAAGATATTTGGCCAACACAAGAGGAGATAACCAACACAATTGCTGCTTCTCTTACGCCAAAGGACTTCGAATCGACTTATTCTACGATTTTCGATGGCGAGAAGGAATGGCAGGAATTGAATGCCCCTGAATCAACGAATTATGAGTGGAGTGAAGATTCTTCTTATATAAAAGAAGCGCCATTCTTTCAGGGGATATCTGTATTTCCGGAAACTTTAAAAAATATTGAAGGTGCTAGAGTACTCCTAAAATTAGGAGATTCAGTTACTACAGATCATATTTCTCCGGCAGGAGCATTCTCTATAAATTCACCGGCTGGAGTTTATTTGACAGAGCTCGGTATTGAACCCGAAATGTTCAACTCTTATGGATCCAGAAGAGGAAATCATGAAGTGATGATGAGAGGTACTTTTGCGAATATCAGAATAAAAAATCAATTGGTTCAGTCAGAAGGTGGCTACACGGTTTTCTTTCCGGAAAATGAAGAGACCTCAGTCTATGATGCAGCGATGAGATATCAAGAGAAAAATATTCCTCTAATAATTCTTGCAGGAAAGGAATATGGTAGTGGTTCTTCAAGAGATTGGGCGGCAAAAGGGACAACCTTACTAGGCGTGAAGGCGGTAATCGCTGAATCTTATGAAAGAATTCACCGATCAAATCTAGTTGGAATGGGAGTTATGCCATTGGAATTTATAAATGGGCAGACACCGGCGCTTCTAGGCTTGAGCGGCCAAGAACATTTTTCTATAAAAGGAATTGAGCAGGATTTGAAACCCGGGAAACTATTGGATGTGGTGGCTACGAAGGTAGACGGCACGCAAATAGCATTCCAAGCAATAGCTCGTCTTGATTCCGGAATTGAAATCGAATACTATCGTCATGGGGGAATCCTTCATTATGTTTTGAGAGATTTTCTAAAAACAACTTAGTATTTGTAACCATACAAGAAAACCACATAGAAAAGTTTCTGATAAGAAAAGTTCAAGGACAAGGCTTTCGAAGTATTTGAATCCAAGGAGTT
>CALCSX010000141.1 GCA_937894165.1 uncultured Saprospiraceae bacterium
GAGAGTTTGAGAACAATGTATTTTAAAGAGGGAGTAAGGATTTGGTCGAAGTCGGACGCTGCTCTTAAAATTTTCAAAAATCTTAATTTTCCGTGGAAAATGATTTATGGATTGATTATATTTCCAAGACAATTGCGTGATTTCGTTTATGATATCATATCGAAATACAGATATCAATGGTTTGGAAAATCAGAACTTTGCATGATGCCTTCACCGGATTTAGAAGAAAGATTTTTAAAATAATAAATCACAAAAAATGAAAAAAGGAATTTTATTATTTATAATTTTTGGAATACCTTTTTTTATTGGTGCACAGGATCTTTATTTTCCACCTATTTCGGGCAGTTCCTGGAAGATGACAGATCCTGAATCTTTGGGCTGGTGCGAGGAAGGGATGGAGGATTTATTCAATTTTTTGGAGGAGGAGAATACGAAGGCTTTTTTGGTTTTGAAGGATGGGAAGATTGTGATAGAACGGTATTTTGATAATTTTACGGTGGACAGTGTTTGGTATTGGGCTTCAGCGGGGAAAACTTTGACTGCTTTCACCGCCGGGATCGCTCAGCGGGAGGGTTTTTTGGATATTGAAGATAGTACTTCGGATTATTTGGGGGCAGGATGGACGAATTGCTCGGCAGCGGAAGCGGAGAAAATCAAAATTATTGATCAATTGAGAATGACATCGGGTATGAATGATGAGCCGGATCCTTTCTGTACGGATCCTGAATGTTTGGAGTGTATAGCTGAACCGGGAACCAGGTGGTCCTACCACAATGCGCCTTATACCTTATTAGATAATGTGATTAGAGAAGCAACGGGAAGGAATTTGAATATTTATGTGAATCAAAAAGTTAATCAGCCGACCGGGATGTCGGGATTATTTGTAAAATTGAACTTTAATAATATATTTATTAGTACAGCTCGCAGCATGGCTCGATTCGGCTTATTAGTTCTCAATAGAGGAGTGTGGGATGGTAATGATGTGTTGGGAGATGATAATTTCTATGAAGATATGGTGAATACTTCGCAGCAGATAAATCCCTCTTACGGATATTTATGGTGGTTGAACTGAAAGGATAAGTATATGTTACCATCCACACAATTTGTATTCAACGGTCCTGCCTTCCCGAATGCACCCTCGGATATGTTTGCAGCGCGGGGGCAAATGGACAAGTAATTAATGTAGTGCCCAGTGAGAATCTAGTGATCATTAGAATGGGGAATTCTCCCGATACGAGTTTAATAGCGAATCTATTTGTGGATAAAATGTGGGAGTTTTTGAATGAGGTTATTTGTGATCCTAATTCTGTAAGAGAAGTAGCGCAGAAAATTGAATTTAGGGTATTTCCTAATCCGGGTAATGGAGAATTGTCAATAAATACCCCACTAGATGGTTATACCTTAATATTAAGGAATATTTCCGGTATGGAATTGAGACGGTGGGAAAATCTTTCCTTAGATTCGCAATTGGATCCGGGCTATTTATCGAAAGGAGTATATTTTTTGGAAATAGTAGATAAAAATGGCCTTCGAAGAGTAGAGAAATTAATTAGAAACTAAAATTAGAAATATGGATACCGGTCGGGAGTTGAGGTTTGCAGTATTAATAGATGCGGACAATGTGCCTTATAGCAAGGTGAAGCTTATGTTTGAAGAGATAGCGAAGTATGGAACTCCCACATTTAAGCGAATTTATGCTGACTGGACCAAACCGACTGTCTCAGGATGGAAGAAGTTACTTTTAGAGAATGCGATCACTCCAATTCAGCAGTACAGCTACACTTCAGGGAAAAACTCTTCCGATAGTGCTTTGATTATTGATGCGATGGATATTTTATATTCAGGGAAGGTGGATGGCTTTTGTATAGTTTCGAGTGATAGTGATTTTACGAGACTAGCGGTGAGGTTGCGCGAGGCGGGTATGATGGTGATAGGGATTGGGGAGAAAAAGACTTTAAATCCTTTTATTACAGCATGTGACAAATTTATTTATTTGGAGATTTTAGGCTCAAGTGAGGAAGATGAGAAGGAGGAGGAAGAGAAGGTAGGGAAGGCTGTAAATACAGGCAAGAAGGTTGTGACCAGAAAGCGGGAGGCGACTTTAAATCAAGTAAATAAGTCGGTTATTAAATTAATAGCGGAGAGTATTGATAATCTGGCTGACGAAACGAATTGGGCATTTTTAGGGGAGCTGGGAAATTATATTCTCAGGAAGCAGCCCGATTTTGATCCCCGGAATTACGGCTTTCCGAAATTATTGGCGATGATCAAGAGTATCAATCGTTTCGATGTGGATGAGCGGGAGACAGGGGTGAAGAATGTGCGGCATATTTATGTGAGGAATAGGAGTTGATTTTTAATGGTTAATGGTTAATGGTTAATGGTTAATTGTTAATTTTTAATGGTTATTTGGATTGCCCTCTGGAGGGGTTTAGGGGCTGTAGAGCCTTGAATGATAGTTGATTTTTAATGGGTTAGTCGTAAGTGGGAAAGTCGGCATTTCGACTCATATCTTTGTAAACTGTAAAATTTTATTTGAATCATTAAGTATCCCGCTAGGCAGTAGCCTATGTTTTGATGAAAATAATTTAACTTAAGAAGACATTTATAGAAGATTAGATCTATGGGGCACAAGTTACAAACTTGCGCCAGCAGTGACTCAGTGAGAATATTCATTCTTAGGTATACACAAATCTAAATAGATTCTCCAAACTAATCTAAGCCATTGTAATTTCTCCAAATTTTCAAATCTGAAAATTCTGGTTGGTGCAAGGTGCCGGGTTCGAGGGCTTTTGCAAAAAAACCTATAGTTTTCGGACCACTAAGATCTCCAAATTCAGTTAAATCGAAATTGATAGTACCAATATCACCCAAAAAACCATTCCAATTAAAGAAGCGCATCGAAATTTTGTTTTTACCTTTGTATTTACTGTAGTTTTGGTCATAAAAATCAACTGTCATAGTCTGTGTCTCGCCCCAGGTCATCTTGTCCATGAAGCCAAGCTCTTTGGATTCAATGAGTTTGTCTTGATTCCAAATTTCTAATCTAGAAACTAAATTGTTGGTTATTCCAATTAAGATTCGGTCCACTTTGGGATTGTTGGAAATAAAAATTTCTTGTCCATAAAACTCTTTTGATACATCATCAAAACTCTGCTGACTGAAATTCACTGAGGTTTTGAAAGTTCCTATTTCTAAATTATCTGATTGGATCTCTGATAGAGAAATCCGATCCAGCATCTCCACATTTTCTTGATAATAATCCAGCTGAGGCCCGGTAATTATAAATGCAGAACAAACTATTAGTAAAATAATCCCGGATGATATTCCTAATATTGAAGAAATTGCAATTCTTTTCATGAGAAATTGTTTTTTAAAAAACTTAAGACGTTAAGAAATATTGTTTTATTAAAATATTTTAAATGTTAACTATCCCAATTCCAAGACTTATTCAATACCTCACCCGTAAACTCCCCGCATAACCATTTTTGATGAGATTTTTCACATCAGTGTGTACCTCAAGACTTTTTCTATCCTCGGATAAAATATATTCAGATTCCGTTTCTACAGAAATGATAGGATAAGGCAGATAGTAAATTGTCGTGATTTTATCAACGCCTGTCATCTCTATCATCTTATCGATTTGCTCTACTGATATTAATTCATCATAGACAGCTGTACCGAAGAAATCGAAATTACTCACAGAATTAGCGGGTACATAGAGGAACCTTTCTTTGGTATCGTAGGTGATGTCAGGATTAGCGAATTGGGTAGGTCTGGATTCTTTCTTGCCCATGAGCGCTGAGACCTTATCAAGCTGATTCTGAGTTTCTCGAATTTCGGAAATACCGGAGAATTTCTGTTCGATATTAAAGATCATAATTTCTTTTTCCTCATCCACATTAGCTGTTATAATGAGCTTTTCCAATAATCCTGGCCTATCCAACTGTTCAAGAACCACGGCCGGTAACATATCTTTCAAAACGAAGGTGGTATCAAACTTCGATTTGTCTGTAAATCCGGCGAACATCATTTCGAAAAAATCAATTTTTACGGAATTCGAATCATTTACTTCTTGAGTGATTATTTCCTCTTCCTCTTCCTCAAAATTATCATATTCATACAAATCATTAGAATCGAATTCATCGTCATCCTTTTCAATGAGCGCTTTACTTTCTCCGGTAGAAATTATGTGCCGACCTTGGGATATCATCGCTCCAAGGTCTACCGTAGTTTCTGTTTTGCCTGAGCCATCTTCATAGAAATAGTAAACATTTTTAGAGTTGCCACAAGAATAAAGTAGCGTGAATAGAATTAAAACAATGCCAATACCAAATACAGATCTAGATAAATTCATGAGCTTTTCTTATAAAAATACAAAAATTACAATATTATTGTGATAAATTTAGGTTAAATAATGAAGTTTTCTGAAGATTGATATAATTAAAGTAAAAAACAATCGTATTCTAAGTGGGAATAAATTTTCTTATACTTTTCAAGTTGGATATAGAATGAAGCTTAAGCGGGAAGCAGGGATGAATATTTTGTTCACAGGGATTATTTTTACTTTTTTTATAACACTTCTTTCGGCTCAGGAATTTACGGGAACACCGGTTTCCACATGGGCTGAAGCGGGCATGCAAGACAGTATTCCGGAGTATGATAATGTCTTAAACGCTATCGATTATGGAGCAGATTCTACCGGGCAAGTGAGTTCTTCTGAAGCAGTGAAAGCCATTTTAGAGACTATCGATAGTCCATCAATTATATATTTTCCGGAAGGTAAATACCTTTTTGATCAAGCTATTATACTAAAGAATTATACTGTTATAAGAGGCGAAGGGGTGGGAAAAACAGTTTTTGAGTTTGATTTCAACCATGAGAACAAAAATTTAATACAGATTTCCGGAAGTATATTTAATCAATATTCATTGCATTTGAATGGATTGGAAAGAGGTTCACTAGAAGCAGATTTAATTCAAATTGCCGATGTGACCGGTTGGAAAGATGTCTACCTTTCTTTCATCGACACTGCATTGATGACTTCATCCTGGTCTTATGGCAGTGGGGGAGGTTTGTATGAATTGACCGATGTGAGTGCGGACAAAGTACTTGTTGCTAGTTCCTTTAGAATCGATGTAAAATCGGAATTACAGCCTATTTTTACACGTGTCGAGGGAATACGAGGGGTAGGTCTTGAGTGTTTTAGTATTGTGCGGAGGGACAGTACTGCTTATCAGGCATCAAATTTAGCAGAGGAAAGTTGGTAATCTCGAAAAAAGTTTCCGGGGAGTTCATTGAAATAAATATGTCAAATCTGCCGGGTGGTATGTATTTTACTCAAATAAGAAATGAAGAAGGATCAATGCTTAAAGTGGTAAAATTGATCAAATATTAGGGCGTTACCTGAAAGAAGTGACACGGGTATTATGTGAACGCTATAATTAAAAATTCTTTCCGGCCGGTCCCTTCCGGAGTTCCGTCCCACCTCCGCTCCGCTCCGGCACGACCGAGTCCTTCAGGCACCTAACGCGGGTTTCTTATCTACAAATCATTTTTCTTTCGTGAAAACATTAGCTAAAGAAAAAATTTGATGATTCTTAATCAATTAAAATAAATTTGCCTCTTTTAATATCTCCTCTATAGGATTGTAACTGTATGATATAAAGTCCGGGTGGGTATTGAAGTGTCGGAATAGTAAGTTTGTATTGAAGATCAAATGGATTAATTTTTGAATTTTCAATAATTTTACCCGCGGCATCATAAATTTTATATTCTACAATTATTTCCCCATCTAAGAGTTCTACATTGATTTCCTCACTAGCGGGAATTGGGTATATTTTAACTGCGCTATCTAATTCCACTTCATTCACTCCCGATTCATCGCACAATATGAGTGTGTGTTCAGATGCATCTTTTTCAAAGAAATCTAATGTCATATTCCAGAAAATGCAAGGCCTTTCTTCTAAGAATTTCATATGTTCTGAAATATAATATTCCCATGTTCCTAGATCGGTAGGATGCTGCCAACGACCGATATGATGAGCCATCTCATCTTTGATGTTTTCAGCCATTACTTTTCCGATATTTGTAGTTCTATCCGGATGAAAAGTATTGAGGAGTTCAAATTTTGTGGCTTCAAAAAAATCATTTCTGAACTTTTCATTTTCGATCAGCTTTCTAAACAACAAAGTGCTCCACAAGGGATTTGGCCATTCGGGATCAGTCATATCCAAGAGATGTTCATAACTATTGAAATTGGGATCAATCATAGCGTCATCGTTATCGAAATAAATCCATCTCCATTTACCATTTATCGATCGATCCCTCCACAATTCAAGATTTCTTCCAGGCCAATCATAAACGCCGAAGTACATCTTGGCCAAATAATAATGTATAAAGTTATCAATGTCAATATGATCAGCCACAAAATTATAATTTATAGTGTCACTAAGATCATTATTTTTAACAAATTCCATCAATGCCAAATATTCGTCAGCGCTCCCTTCTGCTGCTTCCACTTGCACTTGCCAGACGTGTTCTAGTAAATCTAAATTATCTTCTTCAACTCCAAATTTATTTTCGAAATAATGCTTATCAAGCCTTTCCCTGATATTTATCATTCCCCAGTATGCTCCATTTATGAAAAGAACTACAGGTCGATATTCTTGCATTTCAAGATTCCAGTCCTTTACTATTGAACTTGCTAGTGCATCAGTCAAATACGTAGTCATAAATCCTTGCCCTGCGTTTCTTAATATCAAGGTTTGGAATTCCTGAATTTCATAACCGGGGAAAAATTCATGCTGTAGTGTTGGAGACCCCATTGCCTCTCTGGCATAAAGACGCAATGACTTTTGGGGTAATGATCGACTATAACCCCCATGGATTCTCATGCCAAGATTTTCATCCAAAATTAAGCTAAAATCCGATTCGAAAAAGTGCATCGAAATCTCCTTTTCCCATTCCCCACCTCTATTATCAAAATTCCCGGGTGTCCAATATCCCGGTTCCCCAGGATACTCATCAAATGTCACACCCGGCACGAAAACACCTAAGTTATAATCATACAAATCATCTTCATGCGCCAAAATAGAAATGATAGGTTTATCAAACCGCTCCTTATAATCGGGGTCGATAAAATAAGAAGCTGAAATAATTGAACTGATAGGCTCACCATTCTTAAAGGCCTGAGCTCTAATCACATTTGCTTTAAACGAGGTCCCTTCCGGCGATCTCCAGCGGTAAAAATAATCAGATGAGGCATGATTTGTTGGGATATAAATAATAGGATTATCCGCTAATTCATCCGAGGACATTAGGCTGATGTTTTGTCCGTATTCCAGAGAATTTGTGTCGGGTTTATCACCATTTGTAGTAAAATAAATTGTTACATCAGCATCATTTGAAATTATATTCAAATCGAAGGGCTGTGAATAAAATCCGGAAGGTGCACTGAATTCTAAATCATCTATTAGCGAAGGTACATTTGATGACCCGGGACTAGGTCTATTGAAAAATTCAAGATTGTCACTTCCATCAGGATATCTCCCATAGGATATGTCTCTTGGTATTTCAATCGCAGGAACAAGATCAATTAAATTCCCATCTGAATCTGACAAAACAATTGTTTCGCCATCTTTGCTAATGTTGAAATTCGTGTGTAGTTCGGATCCTTTTCTATCCTTACTGGAGGCAAATACTAATAAATAATTATTTGGTTCCAGAATTCTTGCCGGAAATCGCCATTTTTTAGGATTATCAGCTTTATCGGAAATATAAAATCCGTTTAGATCAATTGCCTCATCACCTGAGTTGTAAATTTCTATCCAGTCAGAAAAATCACCATTTCCATCTGCTATTGTTGTCCCGTTGGATGACATTATCTCATTAATATGCAGCGATAATTGGCATCGAAGGATAAATGGAATTACGAGTAAATATGAAAAAATAAGGGTGGTACGAAGGGAAATTAGCATTGGAAATAATTTACAATTTACATTATATGTAAACAAGAAATTCGAAAATCCATGCAATTTAAAAGAAAATTAACAATTTATTTAAATATAGTTTGAATAAAATATCCCGAAAACAGAATTTTAACATTTCCTGAGTAGATTATAATAACCTTATTTCCTGATTTTTATTAGAAATTTAGGAAATATGTTTGTTTAATTCTACTAAAAAATATTCAATTTGCTTCTCACTGCCGAGCTAAAAAGCAAATATGCCTTCGTGCTGTCTGCCACCCTAATCCTTGCCTGCTTAATGGTATGAGCAGGGGAACTCTTGATCTTATTAAATAATTTTCTATAATAAATAAAAGCTACGTATACACCCAATCTAGCTGAGGTGGGAAGCATTTTGATTCCAATTAATGCCTCATCAAATTCGGCTTCTATTTCATTTTCTATTTTTCGCTTGTCTTCTTCAGTGAAGGATGTGAAATCCACCCCCGGAAAGTAAACTCTTCCTCTATCATCAAAATCACTCTTCAAATCCCTCAGAAAATTAACTTTTTGAAATGCCGAGCCCAGCTTCCGCGCGTAGGGCTTTAGATTTTCATATAATTCATTGTTATTAGCACAGAATATTCTTAAACACATCAAACCGACCACTTCAGCCGAGCCGTAGATATACTCATTATATTTGCTACACTCGTATTCAGAATTGACCAAATCCATAGCCATAGAGTCGATAAATGATTTGATATGGGAGCGCTCAATTCCATATTTATTTACAATATTCTGAAAGGAATGCAAGACAGGGTTGGTACTAATACGACTTTCGATAGCCTGCCAGGTATCCTCTTCAAATTTCTCAAGCATAGCTTTTCTGTCATGTTCAAAAAAGGTGTCAACTATTTCGTCAGCTACCCTTACATAAGCATAAATACTATAAATTGGAATTCTTAACTGCTTATCAAACATTCGTATCCCCAATGAGAAAGAAGTGCTATACCTCCTCGTAATTATTTTTGAACATTCAAATGCCGTTTTATCGTATAAATCCATCATAGTTCTTAAATTTTTGGCTTTATCGGACAGATGTTTGAATTGTTTTAGTTTTTCTCTTTTCAGAATGTTCCTTTGCTATCAGCTCTGAAACAACTTTTCCACTAATTATGGAGGGCGGCACCCCTGGTCCGGGAACTGTTAATTGACCGGTAAAATATAGGTTTTTAAGATGCTTGTTTTTCATTTTTGGTTTCAGAAAGGCGGTCTGCATAAGAGTATTAGCCAAGCCATAGGCGTTTCCTTTGAAAGCGTTATAATCAAGTACGAAATCTTTGGTGGAATAGGTTTTTCTATAAATGATATTTTCCCTGATCGATTGCCCGCAATGCTTTTCTAATTTAGCTAATATTTCATCAAAATATCTTTCGATGATTTCATCATTTTCTCTCAAATCAGGGGCGATGGGTATCAAAATAAAAATATTTTCAAATCCTTCCGGCGCTACACTTTCGTCTGTTGTTGAGGGTGCGCAAACATAAAATAAGGGTTTGCTCGGCCATTTTGGATCTTTATATATTTCGTGCGCATGGAGATTGAAATCCTCATCGAAAAACAAATTGTGATGTTCCAGGTTATTTAATTTTTTGTCTATGCCAAGATAATAAATTAATGATGAGGGCGCCATTGTTCTTGCTGACCAATATTTCTCTGAATAATTGCGATACTTTTCTTCCAGTATTTGAGAATCGATATGGTGATAATCACATGAACATATTACTATATCTGAATCATATTGTCTATCGGAAGTCTTTACACCTAAAACTTTAGCTCCATCATAAATGAACTTTTGTACATCATTTTCGAATTCGAAATTAACACCCAATGAAACAGCTAAATCGTACATGCCTTCCACTATTTTGTACATTCCTCCCATCGGATACCATGTTCCTAAAGTCAGATCCGCATAATTCATTAAGCTGTAAAGCGCCGGGGTTTCCTGTGGAGTTGCTCCGAGAAAAAGTACGGGAAATTCCAGTATTTGTCTTATCTTTTCATTTTTAAATTTGGAGCGAACGACGGAGGATATCGATTTAGTCATGTCCAATTGCATCATCGCTTTTAAAAGTCGCAAATCTGCAAATTCCATGAAAGACAGGGACGGTTTATTGACAAAATCTGTCATTCCTGTCTCATATTTATACTTGGCCTCTTGAAGAAATTTCTTTAGATGCCAAGCCGAGCCGGGCTCAATTTCTTCAAAAAGATCGAAAAGTTGCTCCTCATTTGCAGGTATTTTAACCAATTCATTATTCTGAAAAACCACCTGATAACCCGGATCCAATCTTTTCAAATCGTAGTAATCTGCAACATCTTTTCCGAAATCTTTAAAAAATTTCTCGAAAATATCCGGCATCCAATACCATGAAGGACCCATGTCGAAAACAAATCCCTCCACTTCAAACTTGCGTGCCCGCCCACCGGGCTGATCATGTTTTTCAAGAACTGTCACACTATAACCTGCCTTGGCCATATAACATGCAGAACTTAAACCCGAAAATCCCGCACCAATAATAATAGCCTTTTTCTTAGTCATTTTTGAATAGGTAGTTTACGTGCATCCACTAATTATTTTCTATTTAAGAAACCCAAATCTTTTGGATAATAAGACTATCTTTTTTCTAATAGGAGTATTCTCAAAAGACTTCTATGTTTCAATAGTTATAAATAAACTATGAACTTCTTCTTTTGTTTAAGAAAAAACATTGCTACAAACAAAAAAGTTAAACAAAACGAAAAATAATTTATAATGAGCTGAATTTTTTCTATTTCATTAATTTAATTATTTGTCTAAAGGAAGACATTAATTTTACGTGTTTACTTTATCTATTGTAATTCTAATCATTTTGCTTGCCGGTGTATATGATCTTTTCGCGAAAGAATCAATGGGTACTAAAACATTCGTTTCCGGAAAATAAGTAGCCGTACAACCCTCTGCAATTTCATAAGGAATAACAAAAAAGTTATCCGCCCGCCTTGTTTTTCCCTTGAAATGGCTTACTATATCCACCTTGTCTCCCTGTTGAAGCGAACGCGATTTCATATCCGCTTTATTCATTAAAATAACTCTCCTGCCATTTTTTATTCCTCGGTATCTGTCATCTAGTCCATAGATAGTGGTATTGTATTGATCGTGGGATCTGATGGTCATCATCATAAGCTCAGCTGCTTCCGGTCTCAGATTGAGAGGCTTGTTTAAAGTAAACAAAGCTTTCTCCTCAGCATTGGTAAAAACACCTTTTCTCGGTCCATTTGGCAGATAAAAACCACCTGCTTCCCTCACCCGATAATTATAATCCTCAAAACCGGGAATCACCTTTTCGATATCATTTCTAATATTGTCATAATGAGCGGCGTAAAGATCCCAGGGAATATTGGAAGTTGTAGGAAATAAATATTTTGCCAATCGGCATACGATTGTAGGCTCGGACATCAAATTTTCAGATACAGGTTCAAAAATCCCTTGAGAACTGTGCACTATGCCCATAGAATTCTCGACTGAAATGATTTGTTCTACGCCATCAATTATATCTTTTTCAGAGCGAGTTAAACAGGGGAGAATAATGGCTCGCTCCCCATGTACCAAGTGAGATCTGTTTAATTTTGTAGACACGTGGACTGTTAAACTACATTTCTGAAGTGCCTCCGCAGTATAAACTGTATCCGGCGCTGCACTCAGAAAGTTGCCACCCATAGCTAAAAACACTTTAGCCTTTCCCTCATGCATGGCTTCTATGGCATGAATAACCGAGTATCCGTGTTTTCTCGGGGCATTCATTTTGTAGGTTTCATCGAGTTTCTGTAAGAATTTTTCAGGTGGATTTTCCCATATTCCCATAGTTCTGTCCCCCTGCACATTGCTATGCCCTCGCACCGGACAAGTGCCGGCGCCGGGCTTACCTATAGATCCCTTCAATAGAAGAAGATTTACTATTTCCCGGATTGTATCGACGCCATTCTCATGTTGGGTAATCCCCATGGCCCAGCAGATGATAATTTTCTGCTTTTGCTCAATTAGATCTGTGAGTTGAATGATTTTTTCACGTGAAATACCTGTTTGATCCACTAAGTCATCAAAATTGTAATTGTTGAGATCAGCCATCAATGCATCGAATCCCAAGGTATTATCAAGGATAAATTCTTGGTCGAAGACAGTTCCGGGTTTTTCATCCTCCCGATTTTTCAACAAAATCATAATGGCCTTCAGCAATGCCAGATCACCATTAATTTTTACAGGTAAATAGAGGTCTGACAGCATTGTGCCTCCCTTCAGAACCTTCATTGGACTCTGTGGATTAATGAATTTCTCCAATCCCGCTTCCGGCATTGGGTTGATCGATACGATTGTGCCGCCATTATCTTTGCACTTCTCGAGGGCAGAGAGCATGCGGGGATGGTTCGTTCCGGGATTTTGCCCCATCACTATCACCAATTCGCTTTGGTAGAAATCCGTTAGTGTCACGGAGCCTTTGCCTAAGCCCAGTGTTTCGCCCAAGGCAACGCCACTGCTTTCGTGGCACATATTCGAGCAGTCCGGAAGGTTATTGGTGCCGAATGCTCTGACCATTAACTGATATAAGAATGCAGCTTCATTACTCGTTCTTCCGGAGGTGTAAAAAAGTGCCCTGTCCGGATGATCCAAGGCATTCAATTCGTCAGCTACAATTCTGAAAGCCTCATCCCAGCTAATGGGACGGTAATTTTCACTGCCTTTGTCTAGAAACATTGGCTCGCCTAACCTGCCTTTTTTACCCAATTCAAAATCTGTCAGTTGACTGAGTTCCTCGATTGTATGTTGAGCGAAAAACTCCTCACCGATGGTATTTTTCTGCGCCTCTTCCGCCAAAGCCTTCATACCATTTTCACAATATTCTCCAATGCCTGACCGCTCGTCATCAGGATCGGGCCATGCGCAGCCGGAGCAGTCGAAGCCACCCTTTTGATTGATTTTCAGTGTGCCTCGCAGGATATCTGAAGGTTTCATATATTTGAATAGATGACGGAGAGATACTTTTACAGCAGATAAACCGGCAGCATAATTCTGGCGTGCGCTCACTGTAGGTTTATCATCTCTATCTGAGGGTGTTAGTCCTGTTTGTCTAGAATGTTCTTTCATATTTTAATCAAAAATTCATGAGAATTTGTATCCAATTTTGAAAAGATACAAAGTTTTATTCAAAATTTATCCTAGAGGGGGAAGTATAAATGTTAAAGCGCTCTTTTTTTAAAAATCCGATCAAGGTGAGACCTGTTTCCTCGGCAAATTCCACTGCGAGGGAGGTCGGTGCCCCAATTGCCACGATGACGGCTATGCCGGATAAATAAGCCTTTTGTACCAATTCAAAGGAAACTCT
>CALCSX010000142.1 GCA_937894165.1 uncultured Saprospiraceae bacterium
GGGATGCCGGTGCCTTTTTGGCTCCCCTGAAACTCTCGTTTGCTTGCGCATAGTTATACGCCTTCGGCTGTTCTGGGTTCTAGGTTGGGCAATTTCTTGGGATAAGGGAAGAGAATTTGGTTGAGGAGCTTCGTATTGTATGCTTGCGGCATGAGGTGTCTCCCGCAGATTTCGCGGATTTCAGGGATTAGGTTATGCTTGCAGCATATTTGTAAGATTTTTAGGATAAATCTATTTCACAATTTAGGTGAATTGGACATTAAATCCGGAAATCCTGAAATCAAGCGAATCTAGGTTCGGACAATCTCCAGCAAATTTCGCGGATTATCGCAGATAGCGGTCGGGATAGACTAAAACAAACAAGGACTTTCTACATCATGCAGAAAGTCCTTATATAATTTAAGAAAATAAATTCTTATTTCTTCGCCAAAGTTATTGTTGTTACACAACCTGAATCTTCATCTTCCCACGAAATAACCATATTATTTCTGTCACCATTGATAGTGCCTTCTGTCAATTCACTATCTACACTAGATGTAAAAGTAATTTTATCTCCATCAATTGAATAGGTACCTGTATCAACATCAGATTCCGTTTCTTCACCTACAACAGTGGTATTATTAGAAATGGTGTAATTAGAATCGGTAAATACTGCATCACCGCAAACTTCTACTTCAAAAATAACTAAATCTATTGTTCCGCATCCATCAGTTAAATTCAATGAACCATTCTCAGAAGTTTCAGTACAATTCGTAGTTTCTATCTGAGTAAATTCCCAATTTCCAACGACAGTCATTTCATCCTTAGAACATGAAGCAAATAATAATGACACTAAAGTCAATAAAACGAGTATTCTGTTAAATAACATAATTAAGATTTTAAGGGTTTAGTAAAAAAAAAGCGAAGGTAAATAAACTTATAAAATAAATGATTTTTTTTAACATCTGATTAAGATATGGAAGAATCTATTTTTAGATTTGCTCCTATCTGTTTACTTCTCATAAATCATTCATATCAGGAAAATTACCCCAAATAGCTCAAAATATTTGTCTCGAAATTGCTCATCATGGATTCGCTGTCGAAATTTAATCTAAAAAATCCAACACGATTTTAATATTAGCTTTCACTAATTCCTTAATATTTTCAGGGACTATACCAATTCTCTTAGTCAAGCGTCTGTTATCTATGGCTCGTAACTGGTCAATCATTATGTCGCAGTCCATGGCAATATTTGCAGTGCCTTTGGAGAGGTGAACTCTCAATATTTCTGCCTCATTTTTAATATTTGTAGAAATTGGACAAATAATAGTTGAAGGATGTGGAATTGTGTTCAGAAGGTCAGTTTGTATTACAAGAACTGGTCTAGTTTTCCCGGGTTCTGTTCCAATCTGTGGATTTAAATCTGCAATCCATATCTCGAATTGTTTAATTTGCATAATCAAGACTATCGAATTCCTCAAGAACTGACATAGAATCCTTTTGTACAATTTGCGATTCCACAATTAACTTCTCCTCCAAAAGTTTTCTCCATTGAACTTTATTATAATATTCAATTGCCTCGTTGATGTATCTATTTCGTGGTTTCTTGTTTCCTTCAAGAATTTTTTCCGTTTCTTCGAAAATAGAATCGTCAATTTTAAGGGAGATAGTCTTCATGATTAAATAGTTTATTTACAAAGATACATATTTTTTGATATACGAATGGTATATACTTTTGATATTAATAGACGGAATAAATTGGGAGACGCATTAAATTGCGTCTCTACATATTTATTTATAGACGAAAAATCTTTCGTCCCTCTCAATTATGTATGGGCGAAAAATCTTTCGCCCCACCAATTATAATACTATATTCCTATAATCACCCCATCGCCATCGTCAACAAAAAGAAACTCTCCTCCATTGCCTTCACGCTGTGCATAATATCCGGGTGTAAAGCTATCATCCGCCCTTTCTCAAGGATGGAGTCATGCTGATCCAATGAAAATTTTATCTTCCCTTCCAAAACCTGCACGCTGATCACACCTTTGGCTTTGTGAGGCTTGAGCTCAGCATCCTTATGAAGTCCAATAAGGACAATTCGCATGGTGTCAGATTTGAAAATTGTCATTGAATTGCGATCGCTGTCGACCCAGGTGGCTTCACCTTTTATCCGAGCAATAAAATTGATAAGGTTCATTTCCACCAGTGGAGCATTCAGAATACGATCGCCTTCCGGACGTAGAGGGGTGGCTTCATTAGATTTGATTTCCATAATTTTCTTGGTTGTAGTTTTTAAATATCCAGCTGCTTCAGTCGCCTTAATATTTTTAACAATAAGATAGAGGAGAAAGTCTAATATCGGGTGAATCATAATCTAATTTATTCCGAATTTGTGATTTTAGCTGCTCTTTGAACCTGATTTTAGCTAATCGAAGCACCTTCCCGCATCAGGGATAGGAATGATGTCGACCTTAGGAGACAGTGCCAAAGCACCGAAGCGAAGCGCAGTCATGCTTAGCCCGGCGCTGGACGGTCTGGAAAATTAAATATTATTATATCTTGCGCATAACCGAACAGCGGATGCCCAAAATATTGCAAAGTTGAAAATCACTTTTATTTGCTTTCTAAAAATTAAATGCTAATTTGTATGGAACTTTAATTCTTGCACGAATACGTTTGATTTTATGAGTCGCGATTATAAGAATTGTACAATTTGTAATATCTATGTCGAATCCAACTATTGCGGACGATGTGGGCAGCGGATTACTACTAAGACATCGACAACCATCTCACTTATTACCGAGTTTTTTACCAATTTTTTCTCATTGGAAAAATCGGTTTTTGCTACCATATTCAAAGTAGTGACTACTCCTAAAACCATCGTAAATAACTATTTTCATGGTTATAGGAATTATTTTGCCAGTCCGGGCAAAGTTTTGCTTCTTGGTATTGCTACAGTTGCCTTACATGTCAGTTTTGTAGATGAAAAAATAATGGGTCTGTCAATGAATGTCAAAAATCTAAATGCTCAGTACTTATTTTGGCTAATTTTGTTTCCTTTATTCCTTCTAATTTCCTACCTGACCTTTTTCAGGATTGAGAAAAATACGGCGAAACATATTATTTCTACTATTTATATATCGGCCACCTGGTTTATTTTTTTAACAGTATTGAATGACATTATTATACTGACTTTCGGTGACCGGATAGGAATTTGGGCTTTTATTCTTTTCGTTCTTTTCGTATTTATATGGAATAGCATCGTATTTACTAAAAATAGTAAGGTTTTATATATTATACTCAATACAATTATTCAACTCGCAATTTTCTGTGCCATTATTTACATACTGATTTTAAAATCCAATAGTCTGAATGGATAGAATTCTGAATTGCAAATTTAAATAGCACATATTTCCTCCAAATACAACCAAAAGTGCTCCAAAAACAACTACAAGTTGTCGTATTTTTGAATGCCGAAAAAGGCTTTCGGATACCTTTGTTGTATTAATCATTAAATAATAAATCAATTATGGAAAATTTAACAATGATCGGCAACAGAATAACAGAAGCTCGCAAGAAGATAAACTTTTCTCAAGCACAATTGGCAGAGCGACTTTTTATCAGCCCGCAGGCGGTGGGAAAATGGGAACGCGGCGAATCCATGCCGGATATCACGACTTTCAGTAGATTGGCAGAGCTATTGGGAGTGGATTTAAATTATTTTTCAGAGAAATTCTCGGACCACGAGAATTTACCAAGCCCGGATATTTCTTTAAAAGCCACAGGGGGTACTACTCCCCTCCCCGCAGAAAAGCTAAACTGGGACATGTCGGGAGGAAACTGGGTGGATGCCGACTTTTCGGGCTTAAAAAACCTACAGGATAAGTTCAGCTCCTCCAATATGCGTAATTGTAAATTTCTAGATTCGGACTTTGCAGGATTGCATTTTGAAAGGCAATAATGTGGTAGCTTGCGATTTCTCAAATACCAATTTTCAGAAAAGCCATATTCAAGGTTCCCAACTTTTGGAAAACAAATTTAATAATTGTCATCTTCAAGAAACGGATTTCTCTACATGTCATATAAAAGCTTGTGATTTTTCGAATGCCAATTTAACCGGTGTACACTTTAGGACCGGCGTACTTGAGAAATGTATCACGAAGGATGCTGTTTGGAAACGAACCTCGTTTATAGCGATGCATTTAAGTGAAATAACATTTGATGGAAGGATTGAAGATTGTTATTTTGATAATTCTACTTTCAGGAAAGTGATTTTCTGCGAAGCCACGTTGATCAATACTTTTTTTAAAGGGAAGAGTCTAAAACGCTTGAAATTTATCGACTGTTCTGCTGATCGGATGACTTATGAATTTCTGAAGAACGGGAGGGCTGATGTAAGCGGGGGTAGTTGTAGTAAAAATGACGACATTACCGAAACAGGATGTACTTTTGAAATCGTTTTGGAGCCAATTTGCTCCTTCTATCCTAAGGCAGTACCAACCGCTCCCTTCCCGGTAAGAGTATTAAGAGACGGACAAATGACTTCCCATACAGAATATACATTTGATTGGAGTTCGAATCCTACTTTTGGTGGTTCAGCTATAAGCGTGACATATGAGGACCTGCCCTTAACAGTAGAGGTTACTGAAATCTCGACGGGCTGCAAAGCTGAAGCAGTAATCGAACGGGACTATTGGGATTAAAGCTTCCTCTACTTAAACATCTTCCATTTTGTACTGAGTATAGACTCAATTCTAAGCTAGGTAAAGATCGAGTTTTAGGAAAGGTGTTAAACGCTATTTCTAGATGTGGTGATTCTATTTTATGTTGAAAATCATATCTTCTCCTAAGAATCCAATCAAAAAATGCAGCTTAGGTCAAAAAAATCACCATTTTTGCATCATGCTGTCTAAAAAAGCCAAATACGCCATCAACGCCCTCGTTTTCATCGCAAAACATATAGAAGAGCAACCTATCTCGGTGAGCAGAATTTCCAGTGAGCAAAATATCCCTCTGAAGTTTCTGGAATCTATATTGACCGAATTGAAAAATGCTCGAATAGTCAACAGTACAAAAGGCAAATATGGTGGTTATTCTCTCAATGGAACACCGGAAGAAATTCACATGGCTAAAATAATGCGGCTATTCGATGGCGCTATTGCAATTCTACCATGTGTCACTTACGATTTCTATCAACGTTGTGAAGAATGTACTGACGAAGCAACCTGTGGAATTCGACAGGTAGCCATGGAGATAAGAAATGTTACTGTTTCAAAATTGAAAAAAGCAACATTGGCCAACATAATCAACAGGGAAAATCAATTTAAAAAATAATTTTTTTTATATTTTATATCCCACTTAGTTGGTAGGATTAATAGTTTATTTATATTCGCATTTTATTTCCTACTTATGTGGTAGGTTTAGTAGTTAATAAATAATAAATATGAATTTAAGATTTACTGCCTTACTTGTTTTAATCTGTATTTCGATTTTTCAATCATTCGCACAAAATATTGTCATCGGAATTGTTAAAGATGCACAAACGAAAGATGTACTCATTGGCGCAACAGTCATGATAAAAGGAACTTCCCTTGGATCTGTCACAGACACAAATGGTGAATTTAGTTTGGAAACTTCAAATGACTTCCCATTCGTTTTAGAAATTAAATATCTTGGATATGACGATGCTGAACTGACAGTAATAAACTCAAAAAAAGTAGAGATTTTTTTACAGGAGACATTCTCTTCTCTTAAAGAAGTCACTGTTACGGCCAGAAGGAGAATTGAAGAGCTTCAAGAAATCCCTCTCTCCGTTGCTGTGATTGGAGCGAGAGAAATCGACAATTCCACTTCCTTCAATGTGAATAGAGTGAAGGAACTTATCCCCTCCGTCCAACTTTATTCCTCCAACCCGCGCAATACCACCCTCAACATCCGAGGCATTGGCTCCACTTTTGGTCTCACAAATGATGGAATCGATCCCGGAGTTGGATTCTATGTGGATGGGGTGTATTTTGCCCGCCCAGCATCCGCCACATTAGATTTTATAGACGTTCAGCAAATTGAAGTCTTGAAGGGTCCTCAAGGCACACTTTTCGGAAAAAACACAACCGCTGGAACTTTCAATATCACGAGCCGCAAACCTACTTTCACTACAAGTGGCATTTTTGAACAGTCCTTCGGCAACTTTGGCTTCATCCAAACGAAGGCTTCCGTTTCAGGACCATTGATAGAAAACAAACTCGCTATGAGGATTTCATTTACCGGTACTCATCGTGAGGGGACAATTTATAATGCTGTGACAGAGAAAGCCACCAATACTATGAATAATCAAGGTATTAGAGCCCAATTACTTTATTTGCCCACAAACAAATTATCTATTAAAGTTGCAGGAGACTATACCCGCCAGCGTCCGGATGGCTATGCACAGGTTTTTGCGGGAGCAGCACCAACTTTAAGAGCTGATTTCAGACAATTTGAGAATATAATTGCTGATCTTAATTATGATTTACCCAGCCGCAATCCTCATGATAGAATCATCGACCACGACACCCCGTGGCGTTCAAATCAAGATATGGGTGGTGTATCTGCAAATGCAGATTATCGTTTAAGCAAAGGTACATTAACATCAACTTCTTCCTATCGAAGCTGGAGATGGGATCCTTCAAATGATAGAGATTTTACTGGTCTTCAATCTTTGGCCCTATCCCAAGCGCCATCAATGCATCACCAGTGGTCGCAAGAACTTCGCTATGCAGGAGATTTTAATTCCTTTCTTTCCGGAGTCGTAGGTGTATTCGCATTCTATCAAAAGTTAGACGCAATCGGTGCACATAGGGAGGAATCAGGCGTGGATCAATGGCGTTTTGCTCAGACCAACCAAAATCCATTGTGGCAAACTCCGGGCTTATTAGAAGGTTACGGAATAAGAACTAATCCTAGTTTTAAGAATTTTAGTGGCGCCGTTTTTAGTCAATTGGATTGGAAGATCAATTCAAAATTCACCGTTTTGCCAGGTTTACGATTAAACTATGATCAGAAAGAGGTGGATTTCAGACGAGAGACCTATGGTGGACTTCAAACAAATGATCCGGAATTAATTGTACTTCAAAGGAGTGTCTACAGTGATCAGGTTTTTTCTGCAAATGTTGATGACTGGAATATTTCAAGTCAGTTGACATTGTTTTACAAGTTAAGTAACCAAATTCGTTTATATAGTACCTACGCTTTAGGTTTTAAACCTGTGGGTTTGAATTTAGGAGGACTGCCGACATCAGATGGAGCTCCATTAACTGATTTAGCAGTCGTTAAGCCGGAGAAAACCTATCATTTTGAATTTGGAATCAAATCTGAGCCAAATAAATTTTCGACTTTGAATCTTTCCATATTTAACACGGATATTTTCGACTACCAGACTTTAGTCCAATCCCCTCAATTTGGGGTCAACCGTGGCTATCTTTCGAATGCTGACCAGGTAAGAACAAGAGGCTTAGAGGTGGAAGGCTCTTATTTGATACCAAGATTATTACGGATAAATAGTTCTGTGATATACACCGATGGAAAATATATTTCCTTTCCTAATGCCCCGCTGCCATTGGAGGAAACAGGACAGTCGAAAAATGGTGAGCAAGTGGCCTTTAAAGATATTTCCGGTGGAAGCCTTGCCGGAATTTCTGAATGGTCATTCACAACCGGAGTAGAAGTATTCAGAAAGGGAAAAATGATTGGACAGGATGGAGAGTTCTTCTTAAGCTCAGATGTTTTTTATCGATCCGCTTTCTCTTCGAGCCCATCCCCTTCTGCATATTTAAATATTGATGGCTATGCCTTGATAAATGCAAGATGTGGATTCAAAACTGAAATTGGAATTACCATATATATCTGGAGTAGGAATTTGGCTAATATGGATTATTTCGAACAATTACTCCCCGGAGCCGGGAATGCAGGTCATTTTGCAGCCGTATTGGGTGACCCTCGAACCTACGGAATTACGCTAAGGACAAATATTAATTAGAATTTTCATAAGGTAATAGATGTATTTGTAGATATATTATTACAGAATTGTAGTAATATAGCTCAATTCTTACAACATTAAGCTATTATTAATAAATGTAAAAATTTCCGCTTTATATCAATAAAACCAATAGATTTTTCCCCCTATGTTAATAATTCTTCTATCTTTGCGTCATTAACGAGTAGTTTTACTACTCAATTATAGGGGAACACATGCTGGATTCATTAATATCGTCAAAGACTCGAATAAAGTTATTGATAAAATTCTTTATTAATAGTCAAAATTCTGCCTGGTTGAGAAACCTGGAGACAGAATTTGGCGAATCCTCCAATGCCATCCGCCTCGAACTCAACAGATTCGAGAAAGCCGGGCTCCTCACCACCGCCAATCAGGGCAACAAAAAGATTTTTCAAGCGAATACCAAACATCCCTTATTCCACGACCTGCACAGTATCGTACTAAAACAGATTGGAATAGATAAAATCGTCTCCAATGTGGCTGAAAAGCTGGGGAAAGTGGAGAAAGTTTTCCTTTGCGGAGAGTTGGCAAAGGGAAGAGATTCCCAAATTATCGACCTTATAATCATCGGTGATGTAGATAAAGCTTACCTTCAGAGGCTTACAGAAAAAGCCGAGAAATTGGTGAATAGAATTATAAGAACTATGGTATTGGATGGCGAGCACAACCTCGACCAATTTACCGGCATAAAAGAAGAAGATTTATTATTAATTTGGTCAAATAAAAAAGTATGAGAATATTTGAAGATTTAAAATCGAAGCAGAAAACTATTTCCGTAATTGGTCTCGGCTATGTGGGCTTGCCCCTCGCACTTAGCTTTGCTAAAAAATTCAAAGTCATTGGTTTCGACATCAACGAAGAAAGGTTGGAATTGATGCGTCAAGGTATAGATCCTTCCAACGAATTAGAGGCGGAAGATTTTGTCAATAGAGATATCACTTACACTTCAAATATTGATGATCTCAAAGCTGCTCACTTTCACATAGTTGCTGTTCCCACACCTATCGATGAGCATAATGTACCCAATCTCAAACCGGTCATTTCAGCATCTATGACAGTGTCAAAAGCGCTAAAAAAAGGTGATTATGTCGTTTACGAATCGACAGTTTACCCGGGCTGCACCGAAGAGGATTGTTTGACCATATTAGAGAAAGAGACCGGTCTTAAACTAGGTACCGATTTCAAGCTGGGCTACTCCCCGGAGCGAATTAATCCGGGTGACAAGGAAAGAACTCTGGAGAAAATTTTAAAAATCGTTTCCGGTTCTGATGAAGTAGCGCTCGATGAAATTGACAAGACCTACGGCGCTATCATTCAGGCAGGAACTTATAAAGCTCAGTCCATCAAAGTAGCTGAAGCTGCAAAAGTTATAGAAAATACACAGCGAGATTTGAATATTGCCTTCATGAATGAGTTGGCTTTGATATTCGATAGAATGGGTATAGACACCCGCGCTGTTATCGAAGCTGCCGGAACCAAATGGAATTTTATCAAGATGTATCCGGGCTTAGTGGGCGGACATTGTATTGGTGTCGATCCATACTATTTGTCTCATAAAGCGCAGGAATTGGGTTACTCGCCACAAGTTATTACCAGTGGAAGAGCTGTAAACAACTCTATGCCGGGCTTTATTGCCAAGAGATTGACCCAAAAGTTAATCAAAAAGAATATTAATCCTAATCAAGCCAAGGTTTTGGTTATGGGTATCACATTTAAGGAGGATGTTTCTGACATTAGAAATAGCAAGGTGTCCGATCTTATAAAAGAACTGATGCAGTATTCTATCAATGTTCATATTATCGATCCTCATGCCAATGCCAATGAAGTAGCTCATGAGTATGGATTGACGATAATTGAGGATAGTGCTATTTCTAAGGATTACAACGCTGTAGTTTTAGCTGTCAATCACCGAGAATATAAAGAGTTGAATATGGATTACTTCAAGTCAATAATGACCGGGGATCCGATATTATTTGATATAAAAGGAACATTTGACATCCCTGATGAAGCAGTGGGAATCGATTATTGGAGACTATAAAATATGAATGTATTTGCTGACAATCTTAAAGCTGAAAAAAACTGGTATGCTGCCATCGTCAGACCCAGGAGTGAAAAACTTGTCATCAAATTACTCTCTCAGAAGGGAATAGAATGCTATGTCCCATTAATTGAAAGGATCCGACGTTATGCCAGCCGGATTAGAAAGACGCAAATACCTCTTTTACCCGGCTATGTTTTCGTACATATCCAACGAAACTTGGTCATCAGAGTTATCGAAACCGACCATGTTTATAAGATCATAACTTTCGAAGGAAAGCCTGCAGTTATCAGCCCGGCTGAGATAGAGTTCCTGCGGATTGTTAGCGGCGAGGAATTTCAGGCGGAGAAGACGGAAGAGAATCTTGAATTGGGAGACGCCGTCATTTTGATGAGTGGTCAACTTACAGGGATGAAAGGACGATTAGTAGAAAAGGAAGGGAAGGAACGCGTCCGAATTGAATTAGATACTATAGGAGTAGCCCTTATAATGAGTGTTCCTCTGAATATACTTAAAAAAATATAAATCTCAATCTATTTGAGACACATCGAAGGCAAATTTTTACAATTTACCGTGAGTTGCACCGACACATGGACGGCGAAGCCATTTTTAACTGTGAAAATTAGTTTAGCGATCTTACCAAAAGTTCCATAATGAAAATATTATTAACAGGAGGTGCCGGTTTTATTGGTTCCAATATTGCTCGCGCTTTGATTCAAGACAGCAGAGTAACAGAAGTGGTCATTTTAGACAATCTATCATCCGGTCATATGAACAATCTGGAGGGCTTGTTGGATTCCCCCAGAATTAAATTTGTATTAGGAGATATAAGAGATTTCGCTATTTGCTCTCAAGTCATGCAAGGTGTGAGTGCCGTTTGCCATCAGGCCGCGATGGGTTCAGTTCCTCGTTCGGTGAAGGATCCGATCAGCACCAATGCCAATAATGTAGACGGCACATTGAATATATTTCGGGCGGCTTACGAAGCAGGTGTTAAGCGCGTGGTTTATGCGTCCAGCTCTTCCGTGTATGGAGATGAGCCCAATTTGCCGAAATTCGAGAACAGAGTCGGCAATCCCCTCTCGCCTTACGCCGTGAGCAAAAAGGTGAACGAGCTTTATGCGGAGGTCTTTGGAAATATTTACGGGATGGAATTTGTTGGACTTAGATATTTTAACATCTTCGGACCCTACCAGAGCCCCGACGGGCCCTATGCCGCAGTGATACCCTTATTTATGAAAGCAGCGATGGAGAAAAAGGCACCGAACATCAATGGCGACGGCACTTACAGCCGTGACTTCACTTATGTGGACAACGCTGTTCAAGCCAACCTGAAGGCACTTTTTACGGACAAGAAGGAAGCTTTGAATACAGCTTACAATATAGCCTGTGGAGAGCGTATCGACCTCAACCAACTTTGGGATTTTATCAGTCAAGCAGCCTCAGTGAGTATCGCGCCCCAATACGGCCCTTTCCGGGAAGGAGATATACCACACAGCTTGGCAGACATTGCGAAAGCTACAGATTTACTTGGATATCAACCCGAAATAACGGTGCAGGAAGGTCTCAAAAAAGCCTACGACTGGTACGTGCAAGCACAGAAATAATAGTATTTTCTGGAGGATTTGGGCATCACCCTGCCTTTAAGACATTCTTCTTTTTGAAAATATTTGTGGGTCGGCAGGGTCGGGTCATCCGCTTTACTTCGCTCGTTCCTCGCTCGTGCCCGCTACTACCCCTGATGCGGAACATTGAACTCAAAACTCAGAATCGCCGATTGGCGGTAATAACTGATCGGCGACTAGGAGGAGTCTAAAAGCCGGCTCAAGATAAAAATTTTGATTCCTAAGCTAAGTTGAGATCCATAAAAGTAGAACTAGGTCGTTGAGCGGAGTCGAAACGCCGGCTCGAGAATCAAAAACGATTTAAATATTAATAAACTAGGTCGTTGAGCGGAGTCGAAACGCCGGTTGTAGAATTAAAATCATTCAACCCGCTCTATTCCAGACTTCTAATTTCTCAAAACTAAATTCTTTCATTGAAAAAGATTAAATGGATTTGGAGGACATAATTAACGAAATTGAAACAGCACAACTTTTAACAAAGTTTATGCATTCGATTAACAAACTACTAAACAACAAAGAGTGCTAAACAACTCAGTGCTAAACAACAACGTGATAAACAGCGAAGCATGAAAACATATCTCGTAACCGGCGCTGCGGGCTTCATCGGAGCAGCGCTAGCCAAAAAGCTTCTCGAGGCCGGTCACTCCGTCGTCACCATCGACAACCTTTCCACCGGAAAACTCTCACAAATCCCTCCCGACGTCGAATTCATCCAAGGAGACTGCCAGGATCAAAACATTATCGATCGCCTCGCTCAGTACAAATTTGAGGCTATATACCATATTGCAGGGCAAAGTTCAGGTGAGATAAGCTTCGACAACCCGGTTTATGACCTGCAAACCAATGCGCAAAGTACATTACAGCTACTAAAATACTGCCAAACCTCAGGTTGCAAGAAATTTATCTATGCCTCGACCATGTCAGTCTATGGAGATGTACCCGAAGCAGAATTGCCAGCAGGTGAAAACCGTTTACCAAATCCAAAATCCTTCTACGGGGTTGGAAAATTAGCGAGCGAACATTATTTAAGAATATACAGCGAGCAATTTGGCATCGCTACCGCCGCCCTCCGACTATTCAACGTCTACGGACCCGGCCAGAATATGGATAACCTTCGACAAGGAATGGTAAGCATCTTCCTGGCTCAAGCTTTAAAAGATAAAAAGATACACGTCAAAGGCTCCCCCGACAGATTCCGGGACTTTATTTATATAGACGATGTCGTGAATGCCTTCATTGCAGCAGAGAACGAGATCCGCCCCGGCCACTTCCTCCTCTCTAACGTCTGCTCCGGTGTAAAAACCAAGGTCAGCGAGGTTGTGGAAGCCATTAGAGGACATTTCGAAGAAAATATTCCGGTGAAATACGAGGGTTCGACCCCGGGCGATCAGTTTGGGATTTATGGAGATGCGGCATTTGCAAAAGGAAGTATTTTGAAGGGGAAATTGGTGAGTTTTGAAGAAGGAATGAAAACGTTGTTGAGTTCTGAGTTCTAAGTTCTACGTTGAGAATGTACTTGGCATTGGAATGGATTTAGGAACTGAAGCTTCGAGTGCGGAGTTCTAAGTTCTGGGCTCTGGGTTCCACGTTGGGATTGCTCTTGGCAAGTAGAGAAATATAAGCATTTGGACTCCGGGAGTGTATGCCGTTCCTAAAACCGAGAACTTA
>CALCSX010000143.1 GCA_937894165.1 uncultured Saprospiraceae bacterium
AATTCATTATCTTCAACTAAGACGGTAAAACTACAATCATTCATATTTCCACTAGCATCTTCCACTGTCCAAGTCACAGTTGTAGATCCAATTTCAAAAGTTACCCCCGCCAGTGTAGTTCCACTTCCTGACATGGCACCACTTAGTTCATAGGTTAGAGTAATGTCTCCACAATTATCCGAACCTGAAGCATCCCATGAATTATCATCATGTGTATAAGTACAAAGACCCGGATTAGTATTTGTCATTTGATTGCCGGAACAACTAATAGTAGGTAATTCATTGTCTTCTACTAAAACTGTAAATGAACAAGTGACAGGGTTCAAACCGCTTACATTGATTGTCCACGTCATAGTTGTTTCACCTACTGCAAATGACACGCCATCTAAGGTACTACCTGTACCTGTTGTAGCCCCTGATAAATCATAAAATATTTCTTCGGTTGTACAACTATAGCCTCCTACTGCATCCCAGCTAGTTCCTTCATGAACATAAGAACATTCTCCTTCGAATACATCTACCATTTGATTATCAACACAGTCAATATCTATTGCTCCTAAATATATCTCAGGATCTGTGTCGTCACAATCCAAACTGTTATCGACATAACCGAAGGGTGGACTACCACAAATGATAATGCTTTCATCAGGATTTCCATATCCATCACCATCAGCATCTTCATAATAAGTTATTAAAACATCATCTTCTAATAAGATATCGAAGGTGACAGTCGTATCGCACATATTAGCATCCGAAATTGTAAGGGTATAGATTCCCGATACAATATTTGTAATTTGTGAAGTTTCTGCCCCATTAGACCATATATATGTATATGGTGGCGTGTTTCCGGTCACTAAAACACCGGCTTCCCCATCAGTTTCATTGGGACAAGATTGATTAACTTGAGAAGGTATTACATCAAATGCATCCGGCTCATCAATTGTGAATAAAACAGTTTGAGCACAACCTTCACTATCCTCAACTGTTACAGAATAATCTCCTGCATTTAAACCCGTTTCTAAAGCATCTGTACCACCCCCTGGCGACCATAAATAGGTATATGGCCCGGTCATTCCACTCACCTCTACTTCCGCAGATCCATCACTTCCACCATGGCAAGTCACATCTGTTTGACTAGATGAGACAGAATAATCTGCATTTTCTTGAATCGTAAAAACGACAGATGTCATACAATCATTATTATCTGTGATATTTACTGTGTAGGTCCCTGCGGACAATCCTGTTGCTGTTGCACCGGTGCCTCCCATTGGTGACCATGAATATGTATATGGTAGTGTTGCACCACTTACTTCAACACTTGCACTTCCATCACTACCTCCGTTACATGTCACATCAGACTGTTCAGTTGTGATATCAAATGACGTTGGTTGAGTGATTGTAAAACTTGTCGATGTTGTACATCCATTGACATCAAATACCGTACAAGTCCACGTCCCGGCCGTTAAACCGGTCACACTGGATGTTCCCTCTCCTGTAGGATTACCCGGTGTCCAGTCATAGGCATAAGTACCAGTTCCTCCAGTGACATTTACTGAAGCCGCTCCATTTGATCCTCCATTACAGGATACATTACTTTGAGTAGTCGAAGTTATATTCAGTAAGGTTGGTTCTGTAATTGTAAAACTTTGAGATGTTGTACATCCATTGGCATCTGTCACTTCACACGTCCAAGTACCTGCGGTTAGGCCAGAAATAGAAGTTGTACCATCACCTGTCGGCGTACCCGGAGACCAATCATAAGTATAATTTGGTGTGCCACCTGAAGCTACATTTACACTTGCTGTACCATTCGAACCTCCATTACAAGAAACATTTGTTTGTCCTAATGGTGTTAAGTTCAAGGCTGCGGGCTGTGTGATTAAAAAGTTAACAGAAGCTGTGCACCCATTCTCGTCAGTAGCTACAACTGTATAGGATCCAGCAACTACATTAGTTATAGATGTTGTTCCGTCTCCTGTGGGTGTGCCCGGAGTCCAGTCGTAGGAAAATTCTCCGGTGCCTCCAGTTGCAGAATTTACACTGGCAGCGCCTGTAGCCTCTCCATTACAAGCAATATTAGTTTGTGAACTAGGTGTCAAGCTAATTGCTGAAGGTTCGTTGATTGTAAAACTTACAGAGCCTGTACATCCATTTGCATCAGTTACTTCACATGTCCATACTCCGGGAGTTAAACCGGAAACATTGGCAGTGCCATCACCTGTTGGATTTCCGGGCGTCCAATTATATGTATATCCCGAAGTTCCTCCGGTAACAGAAACAGAAGCTGTTCCATTTGAGCCTCCATTACAAGAGACATCCGTTTGTGTATTTTGAGTCACCACTAAAGCTGCCGGCTCAGTGATAGTAAAACTTTGTGAAGTAGTACATTCATTGGTATCTGTCACTTCACATGTCCAAGTACCCGCCGTCAAGCCTGAAATGGTAGTTGTACCGTCTCCGGTCGGATTGCCGGGTGTCCAGTTGTAAGTGTATGGACCTGTTCCACCTGTAGCTGCATTCACAGAAGCGATACCTGTTGCCCCTCCATTACAAGTTACATTTGTTTGTGAAGCAGGAGTCAAAATTAATGCAGGCGGCTGAGTGATTGTAAAATTCACGGTAGCTGTACAAGAATTAGCATCGGTTGCTGTTGCCGTCCAAATCCCTGCCGTTAAGCCTGAGACAGAAGTGGTCCCGTCGCCTGTTGGTGTACCCGGCGTCCAATCATATGTAAATGCACCGGTTCCGCCTGTTGCAGAATTGACAGTGGCGGCACCTGTTGCTTGTCCATTGCAAGCTATATTTGTTTGTGAACTTGGAGTAAAGCTAATTGCAGAAGGTTGGGTGATTATAAAATCAAAGGAATCTGTACAGCCATTCGCATCAGTAACTTCACAAGTCCATGTTCCGGCTGTCAAACCTGTCACACTGGATGTTCCATCACCTGTTGGATTCCCGGGAGTCCAATTGTAAGTATACCCAGGAGTTCCACCAGTCACAGTAACTGAAGCAGCACCATTGGATCCTCCATTACATGAGACGTTGGTTTGAGAATTTTGACTAACAACTAGAGCTGTCGGTTGAGTTATAGTAAAATTATTAACAGCATTACAACCTATATTATCCGTAACAGTTACACTATACGAACCGGCCGGAACACCTGTAATTGATGAACCGGTAGCTCCATTAGACCATAGATAAGTATATGGGCTTATTCCCCCTGAGGGTGTCACAGATGCTGTACCATTTGAACCACCGTTGCAAGAAACATTACTTGAAGAAGTACTTAACTGGACATTGCTTACTGTTAAAGTTCCAACATTGGTGTTAGTAAAGCAAGAAGGATCACCATTTATTGCCGTGCAACGATATTGATATCCAGTCATACCGGAAGTAGCGCCGGTAATAGTGAGCGTAGTTGTCGTAGCCCCTGAATATACACCTACATTAGTAATATTGGAAAATCCTGAACCAGTATTCACTTGCCATTGATAAGCTGTAGCACCGGTAGCTGACATGCTAAACGTGGTGTTTCCTCCTGCACATATGGCTCGATTGGGCGGATTTGATGTTACTAAAGGCGGAATACATGAAGGGGCTTCAAAAAGCCTGAAGTTATCAATAGCCCATTCTTCCGTATGTGTATTATTTGAGTAAACCCGAATACGGATACTTAATGTGGTACCGGTCCCGGGAATATCGGCTGAAACTTCTGTAAAATCCTTAGTTAATATTACTCCATCACCTAAAGTATCACCATCTGTATCTAGAGAAAGGTTTCTGTCTATTGAATTATTAGCATAAAAAGGTAACAATGTTGTGTAAGCCCCGCCATCTATACTATATTCAACAATTAAATAATCCGTATGAGAATTTGTAAATAAAACATGATCCCAAACCGGTAAACTTAGAGCTGCAAAGAGCCCGGAAAAAGAAATTTCCGACTTGCCGGCTATATTTATATTAGTCCAAGTTATGCTTTGCTCCGGAGCCCCAAAGGGTCCATCATGATCTTCCCCTGCCCAAAACCAACTTCCTTGTTTGGAGGTGTATGGTCCATCAGAAAGGAAAGATAAATTGATATTATCACCTTGGGTCCTAAGAAAATATGCTGAAAATGGGTTGTCAGCATTCCCACCATTATTTGAAGGAGTTCGGATCCCGGAGGATGGGTTTGTTGGGTCTTCAAAATCATCAGACCAGAATTGAGTCTGGCCGGTTAATGAATCTGAACAACAAAATAGAAGGGAAAAAATTAAACTTACTGTAAAAATTAGTCTCATGATCGTAAATTAAAAATTTAAAATATTTGATGCAACAAGAGATATAAAATAACCCTAACATGGAATTATTTTAATCAAAATTATTTCTCAATTCTGAATTTCAAAAATTGTGGAAATTTAATATTAATTTATCATCGCAGTGTTGATTTCTGGGGAGGGATCCAACACGCTAAACGAAAGTTTACTGATTTTAGACCTGTAGTAATTCTACTATAAATTTTACTTAGCGTAAAGATAGAAAACTTTTAATAATTTTTCTTTAACATTCGAATTTTCTATAAAATATTTCGAAAATAAATATATATTAATTTATTTATAAAGTTATAAAAAACTGTTTTACAATTATTTATTAGGTTATTGTAAAATTATTTTTTTTACAGAAATTATTTTTTATTCATCGAATATTCCTGATAATCCACTCATTGAAAATCATGTGCAAAACTTCTTCTAATTATTCAATAACATTTTCCATGTGATTTAAATATTTATTAAAGTAATCTGATCCAGTAAAAAAACCAGAAGGTGATTGTAATATTTTAACAGCTAAACATTCGCCATTTAAACATGAAACAAGCAGCCGTCCACTACCATCCAATCCCACAAACTGGCCGGGGTTGGTGCCATGCTTATGATCCGATAAAGCCACATCTATTATCCGGATTAACTCACCTGACAACATCGCTCGAACACCTGTATTCCATGGATCACTTGCTCTAATCAGTGCCTCTAAGTCTTCTGCAATCGTAAAATTCCAATTTATCTGCAAATCCGCATTAGAGGGTTTTTCATAATACCTAGCCCGCTTCCTTTCCTGCTCTCTGGAGGGGACAAAAGTGGCAAATTGAAGCATTTCAGTCAAATTTTTAGCGGCTAAACCACACAATTCGGACATTTTAACAGCCAATGATCCAAAAGTTTCCTCATTTTCGACAAAAACCTTCTCTTCAAAAATTATTGGCCCTTCATCAAATTCCATATCCATATAATGCACACTAAGTGCTGAATACTTTTCCCTGCGCCTTATAACTTCAAATATTGGCATAGGTCCTCTAAATTCGGGAAGTGGCCCGGTGTGGAAATTGATAAATGCTTTTTCTTTATATTCTAATATTTGTTTTGATAAGCGAAATGGAAAACAAATAGAATAAATATAATCAGGCGCTAGCTTTTTTATCCATGATGGAAGCTTATCCAAACTGTTTATAGTTGAAAATCTCCGAAATGGTAAATTTGCTTCTTCACATTCTCGGCTCAAATATTCGTT
This sequence comes from uncultured Saprospiraceae bacterium, assembly GCA_937894165.1. GTDB lineage: Bacteria > Bacteroidota > Bacteroidia > Chitinophagales > Saprospiraceae > CALCSX01. The sequence goes on from CALCSX010000143.1 coordinate 5,548, forward strand.
AAAATCATCTTCAGCATCACCCACCCCAATTCCGCATAAATATTTCTCAAAAGCTAAAACTCTTATAGCCGGCAGCGCAAAATGACCATTGCATAAAACTAAGATACGTGGCTTTTTTTCATCTATCAATTGCATACGTAACTATTATTCCATCCAGAGACAGCATTCTGCAAATCGATTTTTGTTAAATCTGAGAAAGCAAATTCAACATGAATTTCTTCTATCATTTTTAATTTACAACCACCCTTTCCGTTCTCCACAATTTCAGCTACGTGCATCGGTGTGAAAGAAGTATTTGTATCAATATTGAATGCAACTAATCCTCTCGGGCTTAAGAATTGGTAATTCAACAAATTTTCAATCGCCTCACCCCCATTTTTTGTCAATTGTCTTTCCTCCAAATACGCTAATATCTGTCCTACTTCCCATCCAAGTAATGAAAAAAGATTTGTCTCTTTACCCTTATTTTGCATCTCGCTAATAAATTCGATATTCTCGGCATTATCCAATTGTTCTGACCAAGTAGCTATACCTTTTACAGTTCCACTAGGATGAATTGCCTGTGCAAGCATTTTTTCTTCAAGTGCGAAAGGTGTTAGATAAACATTTTCAGATCTATTGGGGAAATGAGTTTTCATTTCTTGAAAATACCATTGCAAAAAATCACCGGAAAATATCCCCACAATTGCTCCTCCCCTTTTTGAGTCAATAAATGGTTTCATTTCGAGCATTGAAAATTTCTCCCGTAAATATCCGGTCGCTATATTGCTATTTATTTTAAGCCCTGCTTTTGCTAAGCCCTGCCCCAGCGCCAGCGTATGCAAATAACCACCATCATAGTAGCAAGTTGAAACAGCTACATCACCTGAACCATCCTTTTTAATTAGAGACCCAAGCAAATATGCTCCTAAGCTATTATTCAATGAATGATAAATTATATTGTCACATTTAGGCCATTCGTGTGGCAAATTCGCACCTGAATCTAATACTATTAGGATGCGATTCAAAGACAAAAACAAAGGACGTAATAATTGAGACATATTATGACTAATATATCCAATTATTACGTCTACATCATGCTGTAATATAAGTTGTTCAGCAGCTCTATAAACAGTTTGCTTTTCAGCTCCAAACCCTATATTTTCGGTAAATATTTGAATATTTTCACAACCACTCGTCTCCAACCTCGTACGCAATCCATTAATTATATCAAAAGCAATGGACACGTAATAGGTCGATCTTGGAAGTAACAAACCTACTTTCATGATGTCTAATTATATGGTAAAATGAAAATATTAAATTATTTCTTCATCGAAAGACAATTCAATTATTGTCTACTCGGAAAAATACCCACTGTTGCAATACTATAATTCATAGTTAAAAATGGCTGCATAATTGAGATTGGAATACTAGCACCTGCAACTGAGGTCATTCCACCCACATTTACTGCCCCTAAATGCTGTCCTCCTGTAGGTTGGGGAGCATAGAATTCTCCATTTGTTGCCGCTAAATAAGTGTTGCTTGGCGTTGGCTCTTCACCCAATCCTGTGGAAACAGGTATTGATACCGTAATTCCTGAAGCCGAATGATTGTGAGCGGGCATGTTTGCTATGGATAGTGTCTGCTGCGGACTACCCGCCATTTCTCCCATCCGGTAGTCTGGTAACCCGGGACCTTGTCCTTGTCCGTTAGGAACTCTTCCTCGCAAATCCGGCAACCCGAATGTTTGAACTCCATTACCTCCATAAGTAGTTCCTAATAGAGAAAAGAGTGCTGTGTTGGTGGCAATTGACAACAATTGTCCTGCACATAACATGTAGCCTCTTGGGGCGAAATCAAAACCGAATAGTTTTACTTCGCCGATAAATGGTTCTGTTGACATAAATAAATAATTTAAAGTGTGTGTGAATAGATTTGTTAAAGGAAAATAAAAATTTCCTTTTTACCAAATTATTACTACAAACATTTATTAAAATTTCTACAAAAAAATATTTATTTATTTAACAATACCATTTTTATGATTCTTTTAAATCTTATTGCAACTTATTATTAATATCAAAAACTAATTTTAAACAAATAAAATTTAGAATTATCTAAAAATATCGAAGATTTTTTGGTTTAATTAAAAAAATTAGAAAAGCCCCTCTATATTTCTACAGAAGGGCTTATTTTCAACTCTATCATACTATTTTATCGGATCACGACAAATCGTTTGTTCCAAATCTTCTCACCCCGGACCATCTCCAGATGATAAACGCCCGGAGCTATTCCATTATTCATAAATTCGATCTTATTCAGACCCTTCATTTGCTTCGTCTGTCTAACTTCATGGATCTCTCCTCTTACATTATAGATGCGAATTTCAACTTCTTCAGTTTCACTTTCATTGGTCCATTCCAGGGTAAAACGACCTTGATTTGGATTCGGATATAGCACCATTTCTGCTACTTCGAAACTATTTCCATCTTCAGACGATCTCAACTCAATATCGGTGCAAACAATCCTGATCGTTCGAATCACAACACAATCGAAGGCATCAGTAATTTTGACTTGTAAGGTCACGGGACTAAAACCGATTTTATACCTTATAGTCGGTAAAAATCTATTTCCTAGAATCTCACATTCACCACTAACTATTGTCCACTCATACTTAAATGACCCTATCCCATCTAAGATAACTGTTGCCTGATTTCTATCGCTATTACATTGCGGTGGATTAACCAAAATAATCTCAGCTTCCATTTCGTAAGAATAGAACCTCACTCGCTGCGTATGCGTACTTGTATTTCCGCATCTGTCTTTTGCTATCCATGTTCTCATCAATCTATAATTGCCATCACTTCCATCTCCTCCAATATTTGATTTTACCTCCGTGTATTCCACAGTTATCTCAGAACAATCATCGACAATGATAGGCTGCTCCAACGCATCTTCGCTCTCGCAATAAATTTCTACATCTTCAGGGGCATATTCAAATACAGGAGCTGAATTGTCTACAATCTGTACATTGACGCTAAACTCCTTCTTTCCTAAACATACATTTTCTACTATATAAGTGATTTTAAAATCATACAAGTATCCATCGACACTGCAATCTCCTTCACTATTCAATCTAACCTTCACTTTTACGTCAACAAGACTGCAATTCCCGAATGCCATCACATCTGTAGAGCTAAAGGCCTCCGCAATGTCGCTCGGCAACATACTACATTCAACTTTGTAGGTTTCATTTGAAGTTAATTTGCCCAAGAAAGGGTTCATCACATCTATGTTACCAAAGTTGTTACTCCTAATTATAGTTTGCTCGAAACTAGAGCTGTTACCACAAGCATCTATAGCTGTCCAAACCCTTCTGACTGAAGAAATATTAGCACATGTATCTAATGGCGCCAAATCCTGGAAACTTAATTCCACCTCTCCCCCACAACCATCGATTACCTCCGGTTGATTCATCTCTCCAATACAGACGACCTCCTTGATGGAGACAAACTCCGGTGCTTTAGTGTCAACAATATTTACTCTTCTTCTGAAGTCTCTTGTATTTCCACACATATCTGTAGCCTGAAATGACTGCTCAAGAATAATGTCATTCGCACAAGTTGCTCCCGGAATGGTATCCTGAGAAATCAAAACCAAATCCACAGCTGAGCAATTATCAGTTACTGTCGGCAATTCAATTTCCTCTCCGCATTCAAATGATATCTCACGTGCATTTCCGAAGAAACTTGGTGCATTGACATCAACTAAATTGAGGAAAATTTCGTAAACGCCTTCTTGCCCACATCTGTCCGTTGTTGTCCATCGCAGAATCATGGTTGTATGTATGTTATTTTCACATCCCACCTGACTCTGAACTTCTTCTGTAAATACAACTTCCAGATCACCATCGCAACCACCTAATAATGTCACTTCTGCTTTTCTAAATTCCTCTATCATGTAATTATCTGAACAGTTCAATTGTAAAACGTTGCCATTTTCGATTCCATCAGGCAACATTTCAGAATATACTTCAACGGTCGGGGAAGACATATCTTGAAAAATATGTTGCTCGAAGAAACTCATATTGTTACAAGCATCAACAGCCAACCATTCCCTCAAAATACCCTCTCCCATACAATCATCATTTATAACCCTGTCCTCGAAATCCCAAGAAATAGCACTTGAACATGCATCTATAACTTCAAGTCCTGAGTTCTCAGGGTTAGGATCACAAATTGTATGAGGACCGTTAATCACCGGTGCTGTATTGTCCGTCAATAAAATTACAAAACCAAATTCTGACACATTTCCACAAGCATCTTCAGCCGTCCAATTATAACTTATTTTGTCAAAGTAACCATCTGTAGTACACTGAAAACCATGCTCTACAGTCTCGGTAAATGTCACTTCAATGACTCCACTACAACCATCTATGGCCAATACCGCATTTTCATCTATTTCCATCACCCAATCAGGTAATCCCCAAGCTTCACAATCAATCTTGATCTCCTCCCCGTTTTGAATATCTCTTATCGATGGATTAGCGAGAATAAGTTCCGGTGCAGTTTCGTCTTGAACAGTAATCACCTGCTCCTCGACAGTAATATTTCCACAATTGTCAGTAGCCGTCCATATTCTAATCAAAGTATAATTGAATTCACAAGTTTGATTCAAAGTTATCTCTTCATAACTTAAGCTTGCACATTCACAATTGTCAAATGAAGTCACCAATTCAGACGATATATCATCGCACGTGCCAGTGCCGGGACATTCGGGTATGTTCGCACAATCAACAGTTATATCCTCAGGCACTCCAAAAATATCCGGCGCAATAGTATCCACAATTCTCACTGACAATTCAACTGTAGTCACATTATTACATTGGTCTATTGCCGTGATTAAATAATTATGTTCCATCATGTACCCCGATTCCGTGCAGTCATCAGCTATGGTAAACTCATTTTCCAATGTTAAAATTACACTACCACAATTATCCGAAGTAGCTATCTCCTCAAGTGTTAGGCTAGGATATTCCCAACCCTCAATATTCGAGTTACATTCTACTTCTACTAATCCATTATAAATAAATATTTCGTCCAATATCTCTACAACGGGTGGCGTAGTATCTTCAAATACTAAAGTTGATACGAAATCCTCGCTAATATTTCCACATTCATCTACTACCTGATAAGTAACTTCTATCGATCCCGCATCTACACAACTTGGAACATAATTATCCCAGTCAAAATCCGAGATCACTTCCAATGTTTCTGAACAATCATCCGTTACACAAGCCAACAAAGATTCAATATTCGCAAAATTCCAGTTTTCAGCATTCGTTTCATTCTCTGTGCTCTCACATTCTAGCGTTAAATCCGTATTTGGACAGTTGCTGATATCCGGCGCTGTCGTGTCGACTACTGTCAATGTTGCATCAGTGCTGATTGCATTTCCGCACTCATCCGTGATTGTGAAAGTGACTGTGATTTCGCCCGTTGTAGCAGAACAGTCTTCTGTAAAATCAAAATCAGCCACATTGCTCGTCACTTCAAATTCACTACAAATATCCGTCGCACAGATCGTCAAAGTAGAAATATTTGCTGCATTCCACGCTGCAATTTGTGTCTCAGGATCTCCAATACATTCTACAGTTATACTCAAATCATCCAAAACACACGCTGTTAAATCAGGTGCACTTGTATCTTCTATTATTAAGGTGGCATCTGTGGAAGTTTCATTTCCACACTCATCAGTTATTGTGAAAGTTACCGTGATTTCTCCTGTTGTATTAGAACAACCTTCAACAAAATCAACATCATCGACATTGCTCGTGACTTCAAATTCACCATTAAAAAACGTTAAACATTCAGTTAAAATCGAAATATTGGCCGTTACCCAGTCAGCTATTTGAGATTCAGGATTACTAATACATTCAAGGGTAATACTTAAAGCTCCCAAATCACAGATAGACAAATCCAACAATTCTTCTTCCGCTACGACTAGAACACTACAAGTACTTATACAACCCTCAGCACTAGTCACTGTTACTGAATAAGTGCCCGGAATAGCTGTTTCAATACAATTGCTCGTTGCTCCTGTACTCCACAAATAGGTTTCCGCACCTAATGGAACACATAATTCTGTAGTTTGTGCTGGGCAAATAAGTAAATCCCCGCTAATGCTACATTCAGGCTCCTGCGCTTCAATTACCTCAACACTACAAGTACTAATACAACCTGCGGTACTGGTTACTGTCACTGAATAAGTGCCCGCAATAGCTGTCTCTATACAGTTGCTCGTTGCGCCGGTACTCCACAAATAGGATTCCGCACCCGCGGGAACACACAATTCTGTAGTTTCTCCGGTGCAAATAAGTAGATCACCGGTCATAGTACATGCAGGCTCCTGCGCTTCAGTAACCGTTACACTGCAAGTACTAATACATCCCGTGATACTAGTCACCGTCACTGAGTAATTGCCCGGAATCGCTGTTTCTATACAATTGCTCGTTGCGCCGGTACTCCACAAATAAGATTCCGCACCTGTGGGAACACATAATTCTGTAGTTTCTCCGGTGCAAATAAGTAAATCCCCGCTAATAGTACATGCCGGCTTCTGCGCTTCAGTCACGGTTACATTGCAAGTACTCACACATCCCGTGATACTAGTCACAGTTACTGAGTAATTGCCCGGAATCGCTGTTTCTATACAATTGCTGATTGCCCCGGTACTCCACAAATAAGATTCCGCACCCGCGGGAACACACAATTCTGTAGTTTCTCCGGTGCAAATAAGTAAATCCCCGGTAATGCTACAGGCAGGTTCCTGCGCTTCAGTCACTTCAACAGTACAAGTACTTACACATCCTGTAGCACTAGTCACTGTTACTGAGTAAGTGCCCGCAATAGCTGTCTCAATACAATTGCTCGTAGAGCCTGTACTCCATAGATAGGATTCCGCACCTATGGTAACACAAAATTCTGTAGTTTCTTCGGTGCAAATAAGTAGATCACCGGTAATGCTACAGGCAGGTAATTCATTTACGATAACGATGATTATATTCGAGGAATCGGATCCGCAATTATTTGAATTCGTAACAAAATAAGAACCACTCGTTGTAACTGTAATAAAAGGAGTCGTTTCACCATTACTCCATACTCCCCCACAATTTCCATAAAGAATAACTTCTCCTCCCTCGCAAAATGTGGTTAAGCCTTCGGCAAATATCACCGAAGCTGAGGGCTGTTCATTTAAATCTACTATATTTTCACTAAGCTCAATAGCTCCTGCTCTGGACAATCCCCTGCCTGACAGAGATGCTTCTGCAAGTAAACTGATAGCTCCGTTTACTAACATGGTTCCTAAAAACGTTGAACCGGCACCCAATTCAACTGCCCCATTTATTTGCCAATATATATTGCAAACAGATGCTCCGTTTAATAGTACTATTTGAGAAAGCGCTGCTGTGGATAAAGCGCCATCAATCTGTATAATGAAAATTGCATCAGAATCACATTCAGCATCAAGAAACAAAGTGCCATTAAGTGAAGATGCTGCTCCCAAACAATAAATATTAGGTGTTAGTATCTGATCATTGCCTAAAGTTGTGCCTAGTACTTCTCCGCAGGTAACAGCGCTTATTTCACTGTAGGCTTCATCAACATCAATAGCCGCTTGAACGGATACAGGATCTGCTACATGTATAGTTCCTATCACTGTGCCGGGAGGAAAACCGGAAAAAGCACCTACATTAGTTCCAATATTCCCTGTAACTAGTGTAGCTCCGGTATTTGAAAAAGCTCCGGCAGCCGTAAAAAGTGCAAAATCTGTCGTCACTCCTAAATCCGGAGTCTGGGCTTGAGTAAAAAATGGATTGAATATATGGCAAATATTCAAAATCAAAAATAATAAAATTATTTTCATTAGAAAGTATTTAATAATTAATAAAGTATGACCCATCAATGTAATACTTATTTATACTGACGGAATTACACTATTATTATTAAAATTTACACATCTGCCACAATATGAACAGAACAACCCCTCTGAAATTACTCAGAAGGGCTGTTAAATCTATATAGTTGTGCTTTAGACTTAATCCACTACAATAAATCTTTTATACTCAACATTGGTACCTTCTATGATTTCAAGGTTGTAAATACCCGGAGCAAAATGACTAATTTCAAATTCCAGGTAATTATTCCCTTCGTTCTGAATCATCTTTTTATCTAAAATCATTTCACCAACTCCTGAATATATTCTGAATTCCATAGAAGTGGATTTATCAGACTTCCAGTTAAGATTCAACCTGTCCTTAGTTGGATTCGGATATAGAACCATATCTGCTGCCGCCATTGTATTGTCATTAACAGATGTTCTCACCTCAATATTGGTACAAATAAACTTAATCGTTCTAGTTACAATACATCCGAAGGAATCAGTGATTTTGACTTGTAATGTCACAGGGCTAAAGCCAATTTTATACCTCACCGTTTGCAAAAATCTATTTCCTAAGATTTCACATTCTCCGCTGACAACTGTCCACTCATACTTGAATGGTCCTGTACCATTATAAATAATAGCCGTGGCTTGATTTATATTGCTGTTGCACTGCGGTGGATTCACCAAGATTATTTCAGCTTCTAGTTCGTAAGAATAGAATCTCACTCTCTGCGTATGAGTGCTGGTATTTCCGCACCTGTCTGTCGCAATCCATGTTCTCATCAATCTGTAATTCCCATCAGAGCCATCGCCACCCTGCAAATTGGTTCTCACTTCCTTGTATTCCACAGTCACATCCGAACAATCGTCAGTAATGATCGGCTGCTCCAATGCATCTTCTCCCTCGCAGTAAATTTCAACATCTTCAGGTGCATATTCAAAAACCGGAGCTGTGTTATCTACAATCAGTACATTCACATTAAACTCTTTCCTTCCAAGACACACACTTTCTATAGTATAAGTAATATTGAAATCGTACAAATATCCATCGACACTGCAATCCCCTTCCCTATTCAATCTCACCTGCACATTTACGTCAACAATGCTGCAATTTCCAAATTCCATCACATCTGAAGGTTTAAAGGCCTCCACAATATCACTTGGTAACATACTACAATCAATTTTATAGTTCTCATTATCAGTTAACTTGCCCAAGAATGGGTTCATCACCTCTATTTCACCATAATTGTTACTCATTATTACTGTCTGCTCAAAATTAGTGCTGTTTCCACATGCGTCTCTAGCTGTCCATACTCTTCTCACGGTTGATATATTGCCACATGTCTCAAGTGGTGCCAAATCCTGAAAGCTTAATTCCACCTCTCCACCGCAACCATCAACCACCTCCGGCTCATTCGTTTCACCATTACATACTATTTCTTTGATAGAGACAAACTCCGGTGCATTCGTGTCATAAACATTTACTCTCCTTCTGAATTCGCTTGTATTTCCACACAAATCTGTCGCTTGGAATCGCTGCTCGAGAATCATATCATTGGCACATATTGCACCCGGAATGGTATCCTGAGACATCAAAACTAAATCCACCGCTGAGCAATTATCTGTCACTTTTGGCAATTCAATTTCCTCACCGCATTCAAAAGATATCTCGCGAGCATTTCCAAAGAAACTAGGCGCTTTATTATCCAGTAAATTGACAAATACCTCGTAAACACCTTCTTGTCCACATCTGTCTGTCGCTGTCCATCTCAGTACAACCACAGTCATAATATTATTCTCGCATCCCACCTCACTTTGAACCTCTTCTGTGAATATAACTTCAAGGTCACTCTCACAACCGCCATCTACTGTCACTTCTGCCTTTCTAAATTGCTCCAACATGTATTCATCTGAACAATTCAATTGTATAAAGCTGCCACTTCCTGTTCCTTCCGGCATCATTTCAGACTTCACAACTACAATTGGTGCCGGCATTTCCTCAAAAATGTGCTGCTCGAAGAAACTCATATTATTACAAGCATCAGCAGCCATCCACTCTCTTAGAATACCCTCACCCAAACAATCATCCTTAATTACTCTATCGGTAAATTCCCAAGTGATAACACTAGAACAAGCCTCAGTCACCTCAAGTCCTGAGTTCTCAGGATTAGGATCACAAATTGTTTGAGATCCTGTAATGACAGGCGCAGTATTATCTGTAAGTAATATTACAAAACCAAACTCTGATATATTTCCACAAGCATCTTCAGCAGTCCAGTTATAGCTTATTTTGTCAAAATAGCCATCCGTCGCACACTGGAATCCATGTTCCACAGTCTCGGTAAACTCTACTTCAATCTCTCCAATACAACCATCTACTGCCAATACAGCATTTTCATCTATTTCCATCACCCAATCAGGTAATCCCCAAGCTTCACAATCCACTTTGATCTGCTC
>CALCSX010000144.1 GCA_937894165.1 uncultured Saprospiraceae bacterium
TACAAATATTGCGAAAGTTGGAGCCTGGGAGGTAGATCTCAATGCTCCTCCCGAGAAATCTCTGTTTTGGTCTCCTATGACACGTAAAATAATGGAGGCTGAAGAAGATTACAATCCTTCTTTAACACACGGCTTTGAATTTTATAGTGAGGAGGACAGAGCAAAAATGTGGGAGGCAGGTGAAAAATTGACCAAAACAGGTGAATCATTTGACTTAGAAATATTAATGACAAGTCCTAAGGGCAATCAAAAGTGGATTAGAATAATAGGTCAATGTGATTTTGTGAATGAAGTGCCTTCAAAAATATACGGCAGTTTTCAAGACATCAATAAAATAAAAAATATAGAATTAGAGCTTCAAAACACACTTGAAGAGAGAAATACCATTTTAGAAAGTATTGGAGATGCATTTTTCACAGTCGATCAAAACTGGGTAGTAAAGTATTGGAATAAACAGGCAGAAAATATCACCGGGAGAAAAAGAGCTGAGATGGTGGGTAAAATCATCTGGTCAGTCTATGATAAAGAATCCAATGCGAATTTATATGCCCACTATATGAAGGCGATGGATAATTTACAAATTATTGAAGTCGAAGAATTTAATACAGACTTAAACCTATGGATTGAGGTAACAATTTATCCATCATCAAAAGGGCTTTCCATTTATTTTAAAGATATTTCTGTCAGGAAAATTGCTGAGGAAGAATTGTACTTGTCCAATGAGAGGTTCGAAATGGTTTCAGAAGCTACCAATGAGGCTATTTGGGATTGGGATATTAAAAACCAGAATCATTATGTGGGTAAAGGCTTTCAGAAATTATTTGGTCATGATTTGGTGAAATTGACCTCATCTTATGATAATTGGTCGAAATATATACACCCTGAAGATAAAACAAAGGTTTTGAATTCCTTAGATAATGCCACGTTGGATAAATCAGCTCAATCATGGAAGGAGGAGTATAGATATTTAAAAAGTGATGGAACTTATGCTACGGTAGTAGATCGTGGTATTTTCGTAAGAGATAATGAAGGTAATGCAATAAGGATAATTGGATCAGTATCAGATATCACTTATCAAATTGAATATCAACAATCTTTGGAAAGCCTAAATGCAGAATTAGAAAAACATACCAAGCAATTAGAAAGGTCCAATACTGAGCTGGAAAGATTTGCATTTGTTGCTTCCCATGATCTCCAAGAGCCTCTGAGAATGGTGACTAGTTTTCTTAGTCAATTGGAACGCAAATACGGACATCTGCTTGACGAGAATGCAAAAACTTATATAGATTTCGCAAGTGGTGGCGCAAGGAGGATGAAGCAGATCATACTTGACCTTCTTGAGTTTTCGAGGGCAGGGAAAATAGAAGATGACAAGGAATTAGTTGATTTAAAATTCATCATCGAAGATTTTGCCTATTTGCGTAGAAAAATTATAGAAGAGAAGAAAGTCAAATTGATTTATTCAGAATTACCAAAAATATTTAGCATAAAACCATCACTCGTTCAGGTTCTTCATAATTTATTAGATAATGCCATCAAATATTCGAAAGCTGAAGGGCCTTGTATCGTTGAAATACGAACCAAGGAAAGTGAGGATGAATGGATAATTTCAATACTAGATAATGGAATAGGGATTAAGAAAGAGTATTTTGAAAAAATATTCATTATTTTTCAAAGACTTCACGATAGAGATGCTTATTCAGGAACTGGTATCGGACTTTCTATCGTAAAGAAAAACATAGATAGTTGGAAAGGTAAAGTTTGGGTTGAATCTGAAATTAATGTAGGCAGTACTTTTTCGTTTACAATCCCTAAATAAAATTCCTAATTAACAGACAAAAACATAACTTTTAAAGGGAAATAATCTTATCCGGTATTACCTAACACAGAATAATTTTTTCACTATGGTGCTTTCTTTTGAAGAGTTAAAAAATATAATAGCTAGAGAGATTTTGGCACTCCATTTAGATTATATCAAGAATGATTTACCTGATATTTCTAATTCAGAAAGTGAAATTCTTTTGGAAGATATATGCTACCATCTGGATTTTCTGATCCATGCGATAGTTTTAAAAAAGCCAAGTATTTACACCAACTTTACGAATTGGTTGACGGGATTAAAAAGTGATGAGTCATCCACACAAATTAAATTAGAAGATTTCTTTTCCTATTTAGAAGTGGTCAATGAAAAATATTTGGGAAAGTTAGGTCCGATAAAAGAGTATATTGATCAAGCTAAATCAAGTATATATGAATTGACCTGTAGCAGAGAATCTTATTTATCACCTGAAAATTTGTATAATAAAGAAGTTCAAATTTACTTGAATTTTTTATTGCAGAAACAACGAAGGGAAGCTAATGAATATATTCATTTATTGATGCTAGAAGGAATGGCTCTTAAAGAGATATATAGGTATATTTTTTTAGTATCTCAATATGAAGTTGGCATTAGGTGGCAAAGTGGAGAAATAAGCTATAATGATGAGCAGTTTTGTACCGAAACTACAATGCTGATAATGTCTGGTTTATATCCTCTGATAAAGAAATTTCCACGGCTTAATAGGAGGTTGGTTGCAGCGACTATTTCCAATGAAAAGCACAATATCGGTTTAAGAATGGTTTGTGATTATTTTGAAATGGCTGGCTGGGATACAGTAATAATTAGTGATCACAAAGATGTGCAAAGTCTTAATGAATCTATTGGTCGGCATCAGGCTGATATTATTGCACTTTCAGTAGCATTAACAAAACACATAAATCCGACACAGGAATTAATTAGAAATTTGCGAACTAAAGAGGAATTTAATGCTACCAAAATTATAATTGGTGGATATGCTTTATCGCTTTTTCCAGATCTTTGGAGAGAGTTGGGAGCGGATGGCTATGGTGCTGATGCTGAGGAAGCTGTGATGATTGCAGAGCTTTTATTGGATAATAATTATAGAGAAGCTTTTAATTGATTTTTAAACCTTTTTGCTCTATTTCTGCTAAAATAATTCTATATTGGAGAATTAACGACTAAAACAATAGTAGCAACAACAGAATATAATACAAGGGAACCCATATGAAAAGCATTAATATACTGCTGATAGAGGACAATGAAGGAGATATACATCTTTTAAGGGAGGCATTTGAAGAAAGCTGTTTTAATGCAAAATTAAATATTGTGAGAAATGGAGAAGAAGCAATAGATTTTATCTTTAAATCAGGTGATTATAAGGAAGTTCAAATGCCGAACTTAATATTGTTAGACATCAATATTCCTATGAAGAATGGCTATGAAATTCTCTGCAAGATAAAATCTGATAAGAGGACGGATAAGATACCTGTTATTATGCTTTCAACATCTTCCTCTCCTGAAGATAAGGATCGGGCTTTGATATCAAAAGCAAATCATTATATTACTAAACCTACTGAATCAGTAGGTTTTTTAGAACTTGTAAATCAAATTGAAAAATTTTGGACTAGTTATTGTAAGTAATTCAAGAAGTTAGGACATTCAATAGTGGTGAGTAATGAAAATTGATAAAGGAAAATATAACATCTTGGTCGTAGAGGACAATCCCGGGGATTTTTTTCTGGTTCAGGAATACCTAAGTGAACAGATTCAGTTGCCTGCCTTGTATCATATGAAATCCATTCAAGCCACCCATGAATTTCTTGAAAACAATCCGACTAAACTTGATATTATACTTCTGGATCTATCCCTGCCTGACATTTCCACTGAAAAGTTAATAGAAGAAGCAGAAAGATTCAATATTACTACACCGGTAATAATTTTAACAGGTTATACCGATTTAGAGTTGGCAGTAAAATCTTTATCTGTTGGTATTTCAGATTATTTATTAAAGGATATTTTAACACCTTTAGCTCTTTATAAAAGCATCATATACGCTATTGAACGACAGCGTTTTATGCGATCACTCAGAGAGTCTGAAAAGAAATATATCGATATTTTTCATCTCAGTCCGGAGCCTATGTGGGTTTATAATAGGGATAGTTATAGATTTATGGATGCTAATAATGCAGCTATGAATCATTATGGATATTCTAAAGAAGAATTTCTGGCCATGACAATTTTCGACATTCGACCCAAAGAGGATGTGGAAAAATTAAAAGAAGCAATAGAACATACAAAAGAAAACAACATTCTTTCATTTAAATTTCCTAATGCATTTAGACATCTGAAGAAGAATGGCGACATTATAATGGTAGAAATAAGTAGGAGCAGTATTGAATTTAATAATGTGAATGCTGTTATCGTAGCTGCTAGAGATATTTCAGAAAAAATGATGTATCTTGAAGCTATAGAGTCCCAAAATAAACGCCTTAGAGAAATAGCATGGACACAGTCTCATACCTTTAGAGCTCCTGTTGCTCGGCTAATTGGAATAATAGAATTATTAGAAGATAAAACACTTGATGATTATGACAAAGAATTATTACTCCAAAGCATTTCCGACTCCGCTAAGGAAATTGATGTTATAATTAAAGATATAGTGATAAAATCCAACGAAGTTTTTCAAAGTGATAAATCGAAGCAATGAAAGAGAAATTTCAAACAATAATTGTGGATGATGATCCGATTCTGATCATTTTATTAAAGAACTTAATCAAGAAGAATAATCTTCATTCAGATCCTATTTCCTTTCAAAATGGGATGGCAGCACTGACTTATTTGGCTGATAACTATAAGGAAACTGAGAATTACTTGATTTTTTTAGATATAAATATGCAGCCTATATCGGGCTTCGATGTCTTAGAGGGAATTACTAAAGTAGCAAAACCGTCAAACACAATGATATTTATAGTAAGTTCATCCATCGACAAGTCTGATAGGGATTATGTCGCTGACAATGAATTCGTGATTGAATATTTGACAAAACCTGTTTTCGGCTCAACTATTTTGCATGTTAAGGAAATAGTCGAAGCCAGACTAGGAAAATGATCAAATTTCGTAACTTTGGTTCTTATTCTATAACACAAAAACACCGCAAGCATGACTTTTAAAGAATTAATTAGTAGGAACAAGTGGGAAGATGTAAAAGCAACCTTACTTCAATTGTTTCCCGACCAAGATGAACTTATGGATGCCTACGAGAACGTCTATAAAGAGTTGTTGCAAAGAGAGCCGGTAAGCTCCACTTACAGCATTCAAATAGATCCAAATACAGATGAAGAGTATACGGAGGAAGAGTTTGAAGTAAATTGTATTTCTGATGAATTGGATGAGGAGACAGGGGAAGAAGATTGGACTGATATTGAATTGGAGCCGTGGGAAAACAGTTTGGGTATGCAGATTTCGACAAAAACCATAGAAGAATTCACCGAATTGGAAATAATTGTTCATTGTTTGAATCAAATGACAATGCTTGGATTTACCGAAGAGGATATTCGAGCCGAGATTCAAGAACAAATTGCTATGTTGGACGAATTCGAGAAATTGAGTCCCGAAGAGCAGATGGCGCTTTTGGCTGAGCAAAATGATTGGGACGACGATGACGATGAATATGATGACGACGATGACGATGAAGAAGAAGATGACAAGAAGTAAAAATTGCTCTGAATGTTGACAATTCCGTTTTCGAATTAGCCTGAGCAATAAAAACATAGAAATTCCACACCATTTATGCAACATTGTTGATAAATGGTGTTTTCTTTTACAATAAAAAGAATTGTATGAATTTCGACACAATAATCATAGGTGGGAGTTATGCAGGGCTATCTGCGGCAATGAGCTTGGGGCGGGCCTTGAGGAATGTTCTAATCATAGATAGTGGAAAACCTTGTAATATTCAAACACCCTATTCTCATAATTTTTTGACACGTGACGGGGAGGCGCCGGATGATATCAGAGAAATCGGCAAGGATCAGGTTACGAAATACAATACTGTCCAATTTTATAGTGGTTTTGCTGTAAATACCACGCGAAAGGACAATGGTTTTGAGGTTAAAACACAATCAGGAGATATATTTGAATGCAGAAATTTGATTTTAGCTACGGGAGTCATCGATGTTATACCGGATATGAAAGGCTTTGCAGAATGCTGGGGAAAGACGATAATTCACTGTCCATATTGTCATGGATATGAGGTAAAGGGAGAGAAAACCGGTATTCTTGCGAATGGAGATGCCGCTTATGAATCGGTAAAACATATCCTAAATTGGACGAAGGATCTTCGCCTTTTCACGAATGGCAAATCTACTTTAAGTGAGGAACAGACCGAGAAAATTAGGAATAACGGGATTCCCATCATTGAGAAGGAAATAGAATTCATAGAGCAGACGGACGGGCGGATAGAAAATTTAGTATTTATAGACAATAGCAGGGAAGCAGTCACGGCTCTTTATGCAAGTCCTGAACGATTACAAAGCTGTAATATTCCGGAGCAACTCGGATGTAAATTGACGGATAATGGCACGATAGAAGTGGATCTTTTTCAGAAAACGTCTGTTGAAGGAGTTTTTGCTTGCGGTGATAATGCTACGGTAGGCAGGTCGATAGCGGTGGCTGTGCAGGCGGGGTCAATAGCAGGGGTATTTGCGAATAAGGAATTGATTGAGGAGGAGTTTTGAGCTTCGGCTCAGCTACCGGGGTCCTGGGTTCTAGTGCCTTCGGCTCGTTCTAACTTCGGCTCAGTTACCGGGGTTCTGAGTTGGGCAATTTCGGATTTTGTTGGAGGATAAAGAATTTAGATTTCGTTTTTGGACGGGATCGGGATGCCTTCGGCTAGGGGGAATCTCCCGCAGATCTCGCAGATTTGCGCAGAGAGGGTGAGGCCTATCGGCAGTGCTACCGTTGCACTTGTTCCGGGTTCTGGGTTGAGCAAGTTCTGAGGATTGTTGAGGGTTAGAGGATTTAGGCTTCGAGTTTTATGTACTGTTCGGGATGCCTCTGGCATGTTTTATTTGGCTCGCAAAGGGGATGCCTTCGGCATTGGATTTCCTGCAGATTTCGGGGATTTGTGGACGCCTGTGGCAATGGAGAATCTCCCGCAGATTTACGCAGAGAGCGGTTCGGGATGCCTGCGACATAGTCTATTTCTCACGGATTTCACGGAATTTCCCAGATGGAGTAAAGGGTCATCGACATTTCGACGGGCTCTTACATCACAATTCCTTGATCATCCACACCGTACACGCATGATGTCCGGTGCTACCCATAGCTCCGGTGAGGTAGGTATAACCGCTTTTAAGGTATAGTTTTTGGGCGGCTTTCATGCCGGGGAGGGTTTCGAGATAGCAATATTTATAGCCGAGGCTTCGGGCATGGTCGAGACATTGAGTTATCATTTGGATGCCGATGCCGCGGTTTCTTATTTCATGTCGAAAGTACATCTTCTGAAGTTCGCAAATGTTCGGCTCTCCCCCTGCCAATGGCGCAATGCCGGCTCCTCCCTGAATCTTCCCATCTTCTTCGACAATAAAATAGCTGCTGCCTGCTTTATTGTACTCCTCATACATGGCATCGAGAGAGGCGTCAGCAAAAGCAGTGCCTTCGCGTGGAGCTGCAAATTCAATGAGTACCGCACGGATCATTTCCGCAACTTGGGGATTGTCCTGCTCCGTTATTTTCCGAATCGTCATAGTTCGAGAATGGTATTGGATGAGATAGCTTGTTTGACAGCCTGTAAAAAATTGCTTATCATCTGTGACCCAAGAGGTGTAAGGATGCTTTCGGGATGAAATTGCACGGCATAAATAGGCAAATGAAGGTGTCGCAATGCCATAATATAGCCTTGCTTGTCTTTAGCGGAAATAAGAAGCTGGTTCGGAAAGTTATCTGAATCTACCACCCAGGAATGATACCTTCCTACGCAAATCTCACTCTCCATGTTGTGAAAGATGGGGTTTTTTCGGTCACAAATCTCTATTTCAGAGGAAATTCCGTGAAAAACAGCATTTAGATTCAATAATTTACCCCCGAAACATTCAGCTATGGCCTGCTGACCGAGGCAAACGCCTAAAATGGGTTTTTTACCAATGGTATAGAGCAGACTTTCCATCAATCTTCCCGATTCTGAAGGAAGACCGGGACCGGGTGAAAGAACCAAAGCGTCACAGGAATCAATATCACTGTGTTGTATCTGATCATTTTTCAAAATTGTCACAGAACATAAACCGCTTTCCTCAAAATACTGCTTGAGATTATAAGTATAGGAGTCATAATTGTCCAGAATCAGGATGTTCATGTGATGCTATTGAATTGCAAAGGTAGTATATGAGACATTAAGCATTGAGTTTATTAGCGAATTTCTCTCTTAGTTTTTTCAATTTCGGAGGAACCATAAACCGGCAGTAGCTATTGCCCGGATTGTCCCGATAGAAATTTTGGTGTTCCTCCTCTGCCGGATAGAATTCTGCTGCTGGACTAATTTCTGTCACGATTGGATCAGGAAAATCACCTTTTATTTCAGCAATTAAATTGCACGCAGTTTCCTTCTGAGATTCATTTTGATAAAAGATAACAGAACGATATTGCGTACCGACATCATTACCTTGTCTGTTGAGTGTAGTAGGATCGTGAACTGTGAAAAAAACAGTGAGAATTTCTTCGAAACTGATCATCGAAGGATCAAAAACGACCTTAATTACCTCCGCATGACCGGATCTGCCGGAGCAAACCTCTTTATAAGTTGGATGGGGCGATTGGCCACCCGCATAGCCGGATTCAACGGATAAAACACCCTTCAATTCTTGAAAAACCGCTTCTACACACCAAAAGCAGCCACCGCCAAGGATAGCAACTTCGGATTCTTCAGATTCTAAGGCAGGGGTATTTTCATCTTTAACAAGAGAAAGTGAATTGACACAGTACCTAAGACCTGTGGGTTGTGGACCATCGGGAAAAACATGACCGAGGTGGGCATCGCAGATATTGCAGAGGATTTCCACACGAGTCATTCCGTAAGAATTGTCTACTTCATAGGCTATGAGATCGTCCTCGATTGGCGTGGTAAAGCTGGGCCAGCCTGTACCTGATTCGAATTTTGTGGTAGAGTCAAAGAGGGAAGTATTGCAACATAGGCAATTATAAATCCCCGGCTCGTAGGCGGAGCAATATTGACCGGTGAAGGGTCTTTCTGTTCCTTTGAGTCGGGTCACTCTATATTCTTCCTCTGAAAGTTGGGCTTTCCACTCCTCTTCGGACTTGATTATTTTGGTTTTATCGGTGGGGTTGCCTTGTTGTGCTTTGCTTATTATATCCTTCCAATTCATAATGGGACTTTTTGGTATTAAACAGAAAAATGGGGAAAGAGTTGGGAGGGGGGCTTTTGATGAGATTTTTATTAGAAGAGATAATTATAATTGATGGGGTGAAAGATTTTTCGCCCATCCCTGTTGGGACAAGTTAAAAACATACGTCGACCTGGAAAAAACAGAGGACAACAGGGACGGAGACGCAATGAATTGGAAGACGCAATGAATTGCGTCTCTACAAATAATTTTCTCGAACCACGAGAATTGATTAATGGAAAGCGTTTTCGAAATTCGAGAGGAAATTTAATTGGATCTCCTACCAGCTTCGCTTACTCTTAAATGGACTGTAAAATAAGACCATAATATTCACTATCAACTGGTAAAAATCAAGGATAGGAACCCACTTTAGCAAATCGTTCTCTTTAAACTGTACCGAAGTCTTTCTAACCAGTAGAATCCATAGCACCCAACGTGAAACAATTATTGGGATAACCAGAAATTCGCCTTGGAAAAGCAAATAAAAAGTCAAGCCATACACCAACAGCGATGCGACATGAAAAAAGCCAAGCCACAACTGGTGAATCCATTTATATCTTATAGAAGATTTGATATGCCGCCCACGATTTTTAATATGTTGGAGGAGTGAGTCCGGACCTTCAGTATATACAAAGGACTGATCATCGACAGCTATGCTTACATTCTCCCTGCCTGCCATTTTTTGTAAAAGCAAGTCATCATCGCCCCCCGCAGTCGTATATTTTCCAAAACCACCAATACTATTGAAGAGTGATTTTTTGAATAATAAGTTTCTGCCAACACCCATATAAGTGAAGCCCCACAATGCCATATTCATATACATAAATGCGGAAGTGAAGGATTCATATCGAGCTAATTTGTTCGTAAGTCCGGCCTCCTTTTCAATAGGTCCATAGCCCAAGACTATTTCAATCACCCCATCCAAATCGTATTGCATGGTATTGATCCATTGATGGGACTTAGGGTGGCAATCTGCATCTGTAAAAACTAAAATATCCGTCTGAGCCGCTTCGATCGCCATTTTCAATGCTTCCCGCTTGCCTATTTCTCCCTCATTTTTTTCTCTGTGAAGGACTTTGAGACTGGGGTGTTTTTCGGCAAATTGCTCTAAAACTGCCAATGTATTATCCGTAGAACCGTCATCAATGACTATAACTTGAAAGCCGATGTTACTTTGACGCAGCAAAAAAGGAAGATTCTTTTTTAAATTCGCAGCTTCATTCCTCGCACAAACGATCAGTGTAGCAGGCTGAAATTCATTTTTTACATAAGCCTTACGCTTCTTATAGGAGGAAATGAATGGGTTTATTCTAACAAAGAGATTGATCCAAAGAAGAGATTGGAGCGTAAAGATGCAAATAAGTATTAGAAATAAATATTCAGTAATATTCCAGTAATCCACCGCCAAAATTTAATAATTTCGGTGTAATTTAAGTCTTTCTTCTCTATTTTAGTGTGTTTTGATATTTAGATTTTTATAATATTATCAAATCTTTTCCAAAATAACCTTATTGTCAGTTTGATATTTGATTATAATCGGCGATTTAGGATATGAAATCTTTATTAAATCAGTTATAATCTATTATAAATTAAGCTAATGAAGTATTTTTGTGTTATCTCCTTGATTTATAGAAATATCTGCTTAGTAGAGAGACATAGAAAAAGCGAGTTGATAAAACGAATAACAAATGCAGCATTTTAAATTTATATTTTTCCTTATCATAATTTCATTTAGTTTCTCCTTTACTCTTGAAGCACAGATTCGCATCGGACAGGATACTATTTTCGGGAATGAATGGCTGGAGAAAGATCGGGACTATATCAAATTAAGATTGTCAGAAAATGGAATATATAGGATCTCCGGTGAGGATCTCGCCGGTGCAGGATTTCCCTTGGGAACGGTTAATGGTTCAGATATTTCCCTTTTTCGATATGGCATAGAAGAGCCGATATTTGTTTCCCGGTCAGGACAATTGAATGCGGGTGATTTTATTGAATTCGCAGGGGAAAGAAGTGGAACTTTGCCGGACTCCTATTTATTTGAGGAAGGCGTAGATGGACTCTTGAACCCTCATTATTCTCTCTTCTCTGATTCCTCCGCTTATTTTATCAGTTGGAGTCCCACTTTGGGACAAAAACTTAGATATGAAAATGATGCAAATACGATTACCGGAAATGAACAGATTCAATCTTCTTTCAGACATACCGAGATAGTCAATTATAACAATCAATTTATCAATTTGAATTATCGAGGTCAAACGGTTTCTCATTTCAATGCAAATACGGGCTTTGCTTCAGGCTTGGCTCGCACCATAAATGTTCCTGTCCCCACCATTCAAAGAGTCGTCGGTGGAATGGCTGAAGTCAAAGTTAAGTTGGTGACAGGTTCCAGAACATCTAATCAACCGGAAAAGAATTTACAAATTCTAGTCAATGGTGATATATATATCGATGAATTCGTTCAGGGCAACAGCGTCTTAGAGTATGTTTTCGAAGTGCCTACCTCTGCCCTTACCAATAGCACCACCGTGAGAATTTATGGTGCCGGGAGTGCGGCAGACAGATATCAGGTGGCCTATGTATCTATTACCTATGACAGAAATTTTAATTTTACGAGCGATGGGGTAGTCCACTGGACAGAGCAAAATTTCCCCGGCAATGCAGAAATTCAACTTTTATTAGGAGGAGAAGATGAAAATGTAGTTGTTTTGGATAAGTTCAATCGCAAAAGAACGGTTATTGAAAGGTCTGGAAATAGCTATCCCCTTCGTTTAGCTGACAGAGAGACTGTAGAATTATTCATTGAGGCTGAAACCGGTATCCAAAAGCCGGATTTTATCAAAAAAGTAAGAATCGAAGAATTAAATACCGGCAATGCTGATTATTTAATAGTTTCACATCCATATTTTATAAGCGGGCCGGGAGCGGGGGCTCTACAGGAATATATAGCTTATCGAAGTTCTGCAGATGGAGGTGGATTCAGTATTGAGGTGGTCAATATTCTTGATATTTACAATCAATTTGGCTTTGGTATAGACAATCACGATCTGGCGCTCAGAAGTTTTGTGAATTATGCTGTCAATGGATCAGAAAGATTGAAATTTCTAAATATAATAGGAAAAGGAATACAATTTACGGAACTAAGGAAAGAAGCTGATTATCAAGCTTATAAACACCTGAATTTTGTCTCTTCGTATGGCTCACCCGGATCTGATAATATTATCGGAAGTCGAGATTTACATACTGAAATGATTATTAAAATAGGTCGACTTCCAGTTACCGAACCTGCTGAATTGACCGCCTATCTTGCCAAATTAAAAATACAGGAGTCTTCTTTAAATAATCTTCCTGAGGATATTGAAAAGAGAATTCAGCTGAAAAGAATCGTTCATCTAAGTGGTGGAGATGTAAATATTCAAGCCAGCTTAAGGAATTATATGGACAATTTGGGTCTGACCATCAATGAAACAGCTTTAGGAGCTTTTGTCGAAAGTTATTATAAAAGATCCGGAGAAGTTATTGACCAGGGAATCGAACAGGTCTATAATTTAATCAATGAAGGCGCCTTCCTGGTGACTTTTTTCGGCCATTCCTCTTCGGCGACTTTTGATCTGAACATAGGCAATCTCAACAGCTACACCAATACCGAAATGTTTCCCATCATGTTGGCATTGGGTTGCTATTCCGGAAATTATCACGTGCCGTTCACAACTATCGGTGAAAATTTGACATTTGCTCCCACAAAAGCATTTATTGCCAATATTGCCTCCGCGGGCCTTTCCTCACCTAGTGAACTCAATTTCTTTACCAGGGAATTTTACAAGAATTTGGGAGATGATGTAGAAAGTGATTTTGTAAGGGAAAAAATGAACAAGGTTCTGAATCAAATGGGCAATTCGAACACGAAAATTTCCCAATACATGAACTTTATTGGAGATCCGGCGCTAAGACATTATGTTCCCAAGGGTCCGGATGTGAGTTTTCGATTTTCAGAAACAGCATTTGACCCACCCGTCATCAATACTGATGTAGACACTGTTGAGGTCAGCTTAAAAGTTATAAATTTAGGTGCTTCTTCGACAGATGAGGTAAGCCTCAGTGTCGAGCGGGTTCTACCTACGGGGGAGGTTTTGGAACTGTTTACAGGAGAAATTGGTGTACCGAATTTCGATAGCACTGTTCAACTAAAATTCCCTACAGAATCAGGAAATTTCATCGGAAGGAATGTGATTCGTGCCCGATTGAATGAGGATCAAGCGCTGGATGAATGGCCTTCTAATATTGCTTACTCCAATAATACTTTGGCCAACAATTTCGGTGAAAATGGCTTTCCATTCTTCGTTTTCGGCTTTAATGTAGAGCCGGTATTTCCTACCAACTTTGCCATAGTGCCCGATCAAAATGTTAGTCTGAAAGCGAGCGTTTTTAGTCCACAGATCACAGAGGAGGATTTTATAGTTTTTGAATTGGATAGTACGCCGGAGTTTAACAGTCCCCTTAAAATGAGAGAAAAAATAGGCTTTTTGCCGGGGAATTTGCCATCATGGACCCCGGGATTCAGCTTAGAGGAAGGAAAAGTATATTTTTGGAGGGTGAGTCAGGACAGTTTGAATGAAGAGCGACCTTATAATTGGAAAGTTTCCTCTTTTACCTATGTTGCAGAGCAGACGGGCTGGAGTCAAAGTCATTGGGCTCAGTTTGCACAGGACACTTTAGATTTGTTGGAAATTGATGAGAATAATAATCTGGATTTCGCTGCAACTCAAATAAACATAGACTTGAAAGTGGGACCCTATTCTCCAATTGCCGAAGCTGATGGACCCGCCTTGATTTTCAATAATGGGAATATTGCTTCCTCCATGCGCCCCTGGACGAATCGAAGTTCTGGAATATATGTGATGACGAGGAAGAAAAGAGCGCTGACTTTTTGGGTGAATTCCGCGCAAGGGGGCGGCGCGGGCTTGTATGGCAGCCGTTATGCAAACAACAGAGATCTTGCCTGTTTCCCCTATGATCTAACCACTGAGGCGAGCCGGGATTCACTCATCAATTTACTGGATAATATAATACCTGATGATCAATATGTTTACATTGCAACATTGCGAAATACTGCTCAAGATACCATAGACACAGCAATGCTGACCTCGAAGGGATTGGGAGGGAAAAGCATCGTTGATATTCTGAAGGAGCAGGGAGCGCAATTAGTGGAAGAATTTGCAGAAAATGGCACAGCCCACTATGGATTTATTTATGAAAAAAATAGAGATACTGTTTTGGATGAAGGCATTTCGCAGGAGTTTATCGATCCTCTGTTTTTGAATATGTATTTTCTAGAGTATGCACCGAATGGAATACTTCGCACCCTGCCGATCGGACCTGTGAAGAGCTGGAAAAACGCCCAATGGCAACATGATCCTGTCAGCGGCACCGGCAACCAAAGAGTCGAAATGAAATTATTGGGCAAGGATGAAGACGGTCAAACAACAGAATTGGTAAGTGAGAGTAACAATTCGAACTTTAGTCTGGATATTTCCGGAGCTGCCTACGAAAATATCGATCAACTCCAATTTATCTACAATCCTATGGATACTTCGGAGAGAAATGTTGCGCAGTTGAAGAGATTGCAAATCTTTTACGAGCCATTACCTGATTTAGTGATTTTCTCCAGAGATGTAAGTCAAATTTTGAATGATACAATACAATCAGGCGATGAAATCAGCTTTAATATTCAGCTTCAGGCTTTAATTGACGGTACTTTTAGTGATACAGTAAGTTACAGCGTGAGATTGCGGGACAATACCGGAATACGATACGAAGACATTCAGAAAGTTTTTCTCAATGGCAAGGAGGAGGTTTCTAGAAAAGTGACCATTGCAAGCGCCGTTTACACCGGCAATCTTACGATTGAAGTGGAAATAAATCCTGAAAAAGACGTCGAAGAAACAAATTATTTGAATAACTTTTTCACAAGACAATTGATATTGCGAGGGGATAATATCAATCCTATCATGAATCTAACTTTCGATGGTCAGCGAATTTTAAACGGGGATCTGGTAGCAAGCAATCCGCAAATATTGATTCTCGCTAAGGACGATAACACCTTCAAGTTATTAGACAAGGCTGAATTGTTCTCTCTCCAGCTGAAAAGACCCGGAAGAGATGATTTCGAAGAGCTGACGCCCGATCAAGCTGAATTTTCTTTCTTCCCGGCTACCGATCGGGAGAATAATGAAGCGCGCATCGAGTGGAAACCCATATTTACCGAATCGGGAGAATATGAATTATTACTCAATGTGGTGGACAGCGAAGGCAATATTGCCGGGCAGAATGCCATGCAAATTTTCTTTAAAGTAATCACTGAAAACAGTATCTCGAATCTTGTCAACTATCCCAATCCCTTCACGGACAGAACCCGATTCGTCTACACACTTACGGGTGCGAATGTGCCTTATGAGTACAAAATTGAAATCTACACCGTTTCCGGTCGACTTATACGAGAAATAAGCAAACAAGAATTGGGCCAACTGCGGGTAGGCAGCAATATGACCGACTACGAATGGGACGCGAGGGATATGTTTGGCAACAGGCTGGCGAACGGCGTTTATCTCTACAGAATGGTAATAAAAGATGAGAATCTTGATGAGGTCAAACATTACGATACCAGACTGGATAAATTTAGTAAGAATAATTTCAGCAAAATGGTAATTATTAAATAGTCACTTCGAGATTGAAATAGCTGTAAAACGAAGGCTTGATTGTAATTAAAGGATGGCATCACCGGAACCCCTCCCACGACCCTCATCGTCCGGTCGCTATGTTGCACTGCTCGCTATTCGCTCGGTCTTATCAGACCGTCTTCCTTTGGTCGACGCAGTTCCACAGCGCTGATGCGGATTTTATACAAGAAAAGTCCAAATATTGCCTTGTGCACTTGAAAATACCTAGTTTAAGGTTTAGAATATTGGATATTTGTCGAAAATTTTTAAAAACGTGAAGTTTAAAATTACCGCCATTCACGCTATTTTGATTATTTTTTAGCCTTTAAAATCCCCTTTCGTCTAATTTACACGTCCTTAGGTCTAAAACTAGTCCTAGGTCAAACTTTTATTCGTAAATTGTGGTTTTTCTAGCCAGATAAACTATTTATTATGATTTACAAAACAATAATGATTGCCGCTATGATGGTATTTTCTACAGCTATCGCTGTTAGTCAAATGAAAGTTCGTGAAGAACTGGACGATAAGTACAAATGGAATTTAACAGACTTATTTGCTACCGAAGATGCCTGGAAGGCTGAAAAGGACAGAATGAAGCAAGAAATGCAAAAAGTCAGCGAATTTAAGGGAAAGCTAACTGAATCCCCTCAAACACTTTTAAAAGCCTTAGAATTTAATTCTAATCTTGCAAAGGAAATGACTAGGCTCTACTCTTATGCAGCGATGTCTT
This sequence comes from uncultured Saprospiraceae bacterium, assembly GCA_937894165.1. GTDB lineage: Bacteria > Bacteroidota > Bacteroidia > Chitinophagales > Saprospiraceae > CALCSX01. The sequence continues at coordinate 16,684 of CALCSX010000144.1, forward strand.
CTGACCAGGACACTAGAGTGACTAAGTACGCAGGGATGAAACAGGAAATGCAACAAATCTTCTCCCAGTTCGGCGCACTTGCCTCTTATATGGAGCCTGAATTATTGCAGCTTGAAGAAAGTCAGATTGACAAATTCATTGCGGAAGAAAAAGGCTTGAAGGTCTATGAATTTTATCTGAAAGATTTACTTAGAAAGAGAGCACACAGAGGCTCCGAGGAAGTGGAGAAAGTGATAGCTTACTCCTCTTTAATGTCAGGTAATGCCTCTAATATATTCAGTACTTTCTTCAACGCTGAATTCCCACATGCTGAGGTGGAACTCAACGGCGAAAAAGTAAAATTGAACTCCTCTAATTTCTCCCTTCACAGAGCTAGCGAAGACAGAGAAATCAGAAAGACGGTATTCGAAGCATATTTCAAAAAATTGAACGAATTCCAAAGAACTTTTGGAGCGCAGTTATACGGTAATATCAACGCTGCATTATTCTCAACAAAGGCCAGAAATTATAACAGCACACTTGAAAGAGCCTTGGATGGTGGAAATATTCCTACCGATGTGTTCCATAATTTGGTATCCAATGTCAATGAGAACCTAGAGACTTTTCATCGCTACTTAAGCCTTAGAAAGAGAATGATGGGATTGGATCAGTTGCATTATTACGATCTGTACGCACCACTTGTGGAAGCTGTGGATCTGGAATACTCTGTTGAAGAAGCTGTGGAAAATATTTTAGCTTCATTGAAGCCACTCGGAACGAATTATGTTGAAGTATCCACTAAAGCTTTTAACGAAAGATGGATCGATATGTACCCTAACGAAGGCAAGAGATCAGGCGCTTACTCCAATGGCTCAGCTTACGATGTACATCCTTATATATTGATGAATTACAACGGAAAGTACAATGACATGACCACATTGACACACGAGTTGGGTCACACCATGCACAGTTATTTGACAAATAAAAAGCAGCCTTTTGCGAACGCTAATTATGCCATTTTCGTAGCGGAAGTTGCTTCTACATTGAATGAAGAGCTTTTGAATGATTACATTTTGAAACAAATTAAGGATGAAAAGGTGAAGCTTTCTATCTTAGGTAACTACCTGGAAGGGGCGAAAGGAACCTTGTTTAGACAAACACAATTTGCAGAATTTGAATTGATGATGCACGATAGAGTTTCTAAAGGAGAAGCATTGACTGGGGAAGAATTTGATAAAATGTATCTTGAATTGACAAGAAAATATTACGGTCACGACAAAGGTATCTGTATAGTGGATGATTACATCAAATCAGAATGGTCATACATTCCACATTTCTACTACAATTATTATGTATATCAATATGCTACATCTTTCACAGCTTCAACAGCTTTGTCTGAGAAAGTACTGAACGGCACCGATGCAGACAGAAAGAAATATCTCGATTTTCTAGCTTCAGGAAGCACCAAATATCCGGTCGATTTGTTAGTCGATGCAGGTGTAGATATGAATACTTCCGAACCTTTCGATCTTACTATTGCTAAAATCAACAAGGTGATGGACGAGATGGAGGCTATCCTAGATAAGATGGGCAAGTAATTTTTACCAATATTGAATCACTGCAAGAAATTCCCATTTACTGCGTTACTCTCGTATTTGAATCAGTCATTTATTTCCTATAAACTCCTTGG
>CALCSX010000145.1 GCA_937894165.1 uncultured Saprospiraceae bacterium
AAAAGATAGAGCGGATAGCCCGACCCGAAGGGACACACCCTAATATTTTCCCACATTTTCTATCTCTCTCTCCTGTCTATAACCATCCGCGGCTTTCTACTCTGCTCAGGGAAAATCAGTCTGTTCAGCTCTTCATGGCTGATCAATTCGATTCGTGGGGTCACGCGAAGTTTGGCTCTGAAATGGTCGTGGACTTCTTGCAAAAAAGCCTCATCCGTCCTGGCGCCGGCGATCTTGATAAGGATGTCATCAGTCCCGATTTCGTTAGTTTGTATGATGATGACATGTCCGGTAATGGCTTCAAAAGTGTTGAGGGCATCGTGCATGGCGGGCGGAAAAATGGTAGTGCCTTTGTACTTGATCATGTGTTGGGTTCTGCCGAGAACGGGTCCTATGCGTGGGGTGTTTCTGCCGCAACTGCAAAGCTCTGTGTGGATCTTCACTAAATCCCCGGTTTTGAATCGAAGGAGGGGTAGCCCTTCAATGCCAAGTGTGGTTACGGTAAGTTCGCCTGTTTCTCCTGCTTCGACCGGATTGTCTTGCTCGTCCAATACTTCGGCAATAATGAGTTCGGGGTGCAAATGGCCTCCTTTTCTGTTCTCACACTCTGTAAATGCGGTGCTCATCTCGGTGGAGGCATAGGTAGAAAAAAGTTGAATATCCCATCTCTCTGTGATCTTCTCCGTCAGACCGGAAGGTGAAAAATCCTGGTTCCTGAGTGGCTCACCAATGCAAATGGCTGCTTTAACGGAGGTTTTCTGTAGGTCAATATTGTTTTTCTCAGCGAAATCGATCATTTTCAAGAGAAAAGAAGGTACTGTCACGAGAAACTTCGGTTTGTTTGACAAGATGGAATCCCACTGGAATTCAGGGATGCCGGCGCCAGTTCTGATGACCCCTGCTCCCAATTCTCGAATTCCGAGAAAATAAGCCAATCCCGCCATAAACCTCCTGTCCATTGTAGTCATCAACTGCAGCAAATCCCCTCGCTTCACCCCTGCACAAGCAAAAGAAATGGCTTCATTATAGGCCAGACGCTTCAGGTCATTCTCCGTCAAGCCAAAATTCACGGGTCTGCCTAAAGTCCCGGAAGTGCTAGCAAAATCGATGATTTTCTCTCGTGGTACACAAAAGAAATCCTCGTTGTGGTTCTGCAAATCTGTCTTGGTCGTCACCGGGATTTTGTGCAAATCTTCGAGACTAGCGATTTCTCGAAAATCGATATTCTCTCTTCGAAACATCTCCTTGTAATACGGTGAATGCTGACTCAAGTAAGTCAAATGCTCCTTCAACTTCTCTTCCTGGAAAAGTTTGATTTTGGCTGCACTTTCCTGTTCGATTGCTGGAATCATTTGATTTTTCTGTTAGTTTTGCGAAGGTATTTTTCGACATTTCTTCGGTCAGGCAAGGTAGTAATTTCTTTCTCAAGAGCAGTTTCAAATGACTGTTTTGCCTTTTGATATTCCTCATTTTCGTAGTAAATTCTTGCATTTTTATAATGAACGACCCAAAAATCGGGGTTGAGGGAGCGATAATGTGCCAAAGAATCTTCTGAAATAGGTCTTTCCTCAGCAATTGCCTTATCAATTATTCTGTCGAAGACCCTGAATGCTTCATAATTTTGATATGCTTCGGTATAAAGAAATTCATCGGCGGGAATGGTCAAGGAGTCGATGAATAAGTTCTGCATTTCAGGTGGATTTTCACCAAAAATATCATTCAAATCGTAGGCAGTAAAGGCGCCGAGCTGGTAGGGATTGGAAGAAACCCACACGCGCAGCTTTTCCGGTTGGAAAATGATGGAATGGTGGGCGAGCAATTGGTTCATTGCCTTTTCGTTCCCGTAGCCAATGGCTCGATCATCGAGACCTTTCTTATCTCTGAGGATGGCAGCCAGGGAGGTGGGATTAGCCTTGGGATTTTCATCAATAAGTTCGGACATTCGGGCAAATCGGTAACTTGAGTGGCTCTCTTTCTTCTGTTTTTGGTTTCGTTTATCCTTTGCGAAGGATTCACTTTGGAAATGGTTTGAACAGACAAGCTCAGTGGAGTTGTTGACTTCAAAAATGCCCATATTTTCCGGCGAAACTTCGATCAAAATGGCTTTTTTGTCCCTCGCACTGCCTATCATCAGTGATTCTGAGACAAAAACCTCACTTTTTGCCGCGATTTCGATGGCTTCTTCAATAGTGGAGGCATATTGCAGGATTTCGCGAGCGAGGATGGAGACGGGCTTTTTGGCTTTGAGCGGAATGCTGGATTTTCCGGCGTTCATGGTGACAGTGAGTCCGTGATAATTCATACCGGAGACGACACCGAGCATTCCCGGCCAGGTAGCCATCATAAAAGGGATTCCGGTGGAGGGTTTGAAGAAGGCGATAACTTTGTTGAGTGCGAAATCGTCCCCTGCATAAAAGTCAAAATTCCTCCCAATGAGCAATCCGCCATCCTCTGTTTTTTCTCCCCACAGCGCCGTGGAAGTGCAACCTACCAGTGCCAAATCTTCGAGCGCATGACCGATGTCGTGGGCGGCGTGGAGGTAAAGCGCGCGGATGTAGGGAGGGGCGATATGGTCATTTTCGGGGGCGGAAGTTCGGGAAAGCCCGTAAATTTCGGCTTTGTATTCCTCGGGCACATGAAGGTAAAGCTCGCGATTGTACCATTGTAGGAATTTTCTGAGTCGTTTTTGTTTTTCTTCGGAGGGGATAATCTCCTTTATTTTGTCAAAAAACACCCTTTCCTGCAAAAGTAAAATAGAATCTGCCAGGCCTCCGAAGATGAGTCCTCGCTCGAGCGGGTCGCCTTCGATGTATAGTTCCCATTGACCGTAGGGGTTTTTGTGTAGAAAATTATTGCCAATGGAGAAAGTGCTGTCGTTGTGGCGCGTGGGATCGGGGATATTATTATTATAGGCAGATAGATCGGGGCGGTGCATGACGGATTTGCGCATTCCGCAGGCAAAAAGGCTAAGTGATAGTAAGAAGCATAGGATGTTTCTACTGTTCTTCATTCAAGGTCCGATTGATTTTACTGATGAGATAATCCTTGCCTACCAATTCCGAGCAAGTCACTACAGCTCCGATGGTAACGCCAAGCATGCCGTGCATATTGATACTTTGACCGGTGAGGAAGAGGTTGGGAATCTTAGTTTTTGGTGAGATAAATGTCTTCATTGGATTGTCTGAATCCTTTTCATAGCCATACATATTTCCGTTTTGTCCACCGATATAGTCTCTGTAGGATAATGGTGTTGAGGCGTGAACGGAGAGGATACAATTGCGGATATCAGGGAATTTAAGTTCTAACTGTACGAGAAATTTTTCTATTTTATCAAGTTTAAAATTCTCGTATTCCGGCCCACGGTCATCTTTTTCCGCAACAGTTCGATAAGTATCTTTCCACTGCTCGACTTCTTGAAAATTCATATAAGTCATGGCAGTCATGTTCTCTGCCCATTCCTGTTGATCGTTTTTGACACCCATCGAAACCATATAACCTTCCGGCCAATCCATGGGGTTATATTCGGTAGCGGACCAAACCTTCGTGCTGTCTTTGAAATGGTAATAATTGTGATTGAGATAGGGGAATGTCTTCGGTTTGAAGACGATATAAATGCTAAATGCCGCAGGGGTGACCTCCAATCTTTCTATTCTTTTGTAGAAGGATTTGCGAAATTTGTCCTCACCCACCATTTTGATTGTTGCTTTGAGGTCAATATTGGAGATGAATTTGTCTGCGAAATAGGTTTCTCCAGCTTTTGTTGCTACACCTACTATTTTTTCGCCTTCGAAAATAAAGCTATTGACTCCTTTTTCCTTATAAATATCGCCTCCATATTTTCGCAATTGTCGCACCAGCAATTTTGAAATCTGACTTCCGCCCCTCACCAGTCGCCAAGAGCTTTGGATGTATGAATTTACAGAAAGGGCATGGACGTAGAGAGGGGTTGTTTTACCATTTCCACCATAGAGAGAGTTGGAGCCGGCGAGCACAGCTTTAAGCAGGTCGTTGTCTGTCAACTCATCGAAGAATTTCTTTGCATTGATGGATAGAATCTGTTCATTGTAAGCTGAGCCTTTGTCAAGGTTGTAAAGGGGAAATGAGTTACAAAGTTCGATTATCTCTTCGCAGTATTTCTTTAAAGTTTCTCTTTCTTCGGGGAAAAATTCACATAGTCTTTCGACAAAATTTTCATAGCCCTGCGCATGAGGGTAGCGAACCGGATCATTATCGAAAGTGATATAATCGTAGCCATTTTCATCCATTTTATGGAGCTGAAGTTCATCCATTATCCCTAAATATTGGAAATAGCTGTAAAGATTTTGACCTTCACTCAAGCCGCCGATGTAGTGAACTCCTGTATCAAAAATGGTTTTATCCCTCACAAAAGTCTGCAAATTGCCACCGTATTGCTTATTTTTTTCCAAAACGCAGACCTTTAACCCTTCTTTGGCAAGAATTACAGCTGAGACGAGGCCTCCCATGCCACTTCCAATAATTATTACGTCGTATTTATTTTTCAAACTTTTCTTTGTGTTAGAAGGACAAAGTTAGTATCCTCTTCGAAAAGATCATAGTTAAGATCAAATAAAAAGCGGTAATCGCAGACGGAATTAAGGATAATTATTTTTTGGAAAGAGTGGCCGGCGAGCTGTGGGGAAATTTCATCTTCATGACAAGGGGAGGTAATGAGAAGGACGTCACCTCGGAATTCTATTTCGTCGGGGTAGGTTATAGCGGCGGAATGGAGAATATAATTTTGTTTTGCAATTTTTCGACTTTCGAGAATGGATATCCAAGTCGTTATTTTTCTAGTCGGCTGTTGCAAATACAGCATCAAATCCCAAATTCCGAGGTCATTGCCTATCCTAAATATTTTAGCAGTAGAGCCAATCATCAGATTTGCCCGATGATAATGCATTTTATTGGTTTCAAATTCCTGATTGGCCTCTCGTATAACATCTCTTTCTTTATACAAAAAGCTTAGTTGTATTTTCTTCTTGAAATAATCCGGCCCCTCCTCTCTAAAACGAATTGACTCAAATTTTTCTTTGAAGAATATAGAGGTTTGCTTGGTTAGTTTCTTAATGTCGGCATTTTGCATGTCCTCAGCCGGAATTCTCTGCCCTATTTCTATTGTTTGAGTGCCGGGGTATATGAAGAAATCGCCTTTAGGTAATACCAAAGGGTGCCCATGAATATAAATGGGGACAATATCAATTCCATACTTCTGAGCGAGGTAGAAGGCTCCTTTATGGAAACGAGAAATCACCCCTGTATGTGACCTGGTTCCCTCCGGAAAAATAATGACAGAATACCCATTTTCAACATCTCTCTTCAAAATATCCTCTCCGCCCTCAATGCCTTGAAAAACAGGATAATAGCCTGCCAACCGAACAACTTTCCCGAAAATAGGTGAATTATAAACCCAATTATTCACTAAAAATACAAATCTATTGCTGATCAAACCTATACAAAGTGTATCCAAAAAAGAGGTATGATTGGCGATAATAATAGCAGGCTTTTTAAAATCTTCAGCAAATGGATTTAAAACTTTCTTTTTAAGATATAAATTAGAGTATAAGACAGAAATAAAGAATTTAGAGATAAAAAGCCGATACATCTCCTCCTTTTTCCTTCTCTTCAATGGCATTATTGTCATAAAAATCATACCCAACACGGAATAGAATATTCCACCTAAGCCGTAATACAAAAATGAGATCAATGAGTTTACAGCAATACCCAAAGGAAGGGGTGATTTACCCTTCTTAGATCTGTTACTGATGAAAAAGCTGAAAACAGGCGGGTAAAATACAAATGTGATAAACATTGCCGCCAAAATTCCTATGAGAGAACTCAGTGATATAGATTTCAATGCCGGATGTTCTGCAAATATTAAAGCACCCAAGGCCAAAACGGTGGTTATGACAGCGAGAAGTATCGAAGTACGGTAAGTTTTCAGTACTTCCTTGCCGGTTGTAAATTCATGCTGCAAACCACTGGTCATATAAATACTAAAATCGATGCCTATTCCTAGAATTAGTGTGGTTACTATAGTAGAAAATATGTTGAACTCTATTCCCAAAAAATACATTGCGCCAGCCGTAACCAAGCCTGTCAATACAATAGGAATCATGCTAATCAACGCCAATTCTACACGCCTGAAAAATATGAGCAGGATGATAAAAACAGCCAGAAAAGAAAGATTTATCAACAGCACAAAATCATCCCTGAGCCTGCCCAAAAACTGCTCATTCAAGTTTTTTCGATCCACTACAATGACTCCTTCATTGGAGAGAAGCTGAACCAAAGTATCTCTATTGGCTTCCTCTAGCTTTACAATCGAAGAAAAAGTGATAAAACCATCTTTTTCAGCGAAAAATTCCTCCAAAAACAAAGCATCAACGGCTCTATACTCCTCCAAGCTCAAGGGCTGATGCTCCTCCTCTACCAGGTTTTTAAAGTTGATAAATGCATCTTGATTGAAGCCAAGACTTTGCGCTGAAATATTGATTTGTTCCCAGGTCACTTTTACTCTTTCACCTGTCCAGAACTCACTCCAACGAGCAATTTTCTCCAATTGATCCTCTTCAGAGAACACCATTTCTCCCAAAGAGCTGAATTCTTTAAGGAGTCCATCTCTTTTCAGCTCTGCTAATTTTTGGTACAACTCCGAATTTTTAGCTAAAACTTCCTGTTCATTCTCGCCATAAGCTGCCAAATAAATGGTTTTGGAGCCAATATTTCCTAGATTTTCAAGTTTTTGCTCTGCAATTTGTAATTCTTCAGGAACAAAATTGAGCGCAGCCAAATCATTGTTGAATGTGACCTTAGCGAAGGTAAAAAGACTTAAAATAATGACTACTAAGATAATAGAAAAGAAGAATTTATTTTTGTGAAATGAGTAAGCAGCAATTCTGTCCAAAACGTTTTCCTTAATTTCCTCATGAGGATTGTACAGATGAGGAATGATGATCAAAGAAGCCAGGGCAGAAGCTAAAACACTGATGGATGCAAATATACCGAGATCCCTCAGCACTTCGGAATGTACAAAAAGCAGACATAGGAAAGCTACCGCCGTGGTAAGACTACTCGTCAAAATAGGTAAAGTCACATTTTTATACAGGGTTTTCACATCCGTATTTTCCCGATAATGGGTGATAATGTGTAGGGAATAATCGATTGTCACCCCTAAAAGAACCGCTCCAATACTTACTGAAATGGCTGATATTGAATCCCTTATTAAAAACATGATCGACAGTGAGAACAGCCCTCCAAAAAGCGCGGGTAAGAATAGAATGAGAGGAATATATATTTTCCGATAAAATAAAATCAGAATCAACATTAGAAATGCAAAAGAGATCAGAACTGTTTTCTGAATGTCAGATTTGATCTGCCCAGCATTGGCTACCGCAATAAAAGGGGCGCCAAAATAGGAGATGCTCAGATCATTCTCGAAAATAGAATTTATAGTATCTCTAATTTTATTCAACTCGTTGACAAAAATCTGATTTTGTTCCGTCTCAGTCCCCGACATCCTTGGTGTGAGGAAAAGTAGCGTAATATCGCCATCTAAGGTGGTCAAAAACCCATTTTTCAGTTCAAAATCTCCAGCGACCCCCATATCTCTCAATTTTTCCATGCCAATAAAAGAAAAACCCAAAGGATCATTGAGAATTATCCTTCCCGCCACGATTCCGGTAGGGGAAATTAAAGTATTGTAAGCATTTTGAATAGCAGATTCGATACTATCAGGTTGCAATTTCTGTCCTAAGTCCTCATAATCCTCCTCCTCTAAGAATAGCGGAAGATTTTCGTATACAAAGTCAAAGGTTTGATCTATCTGCTCATCCTCAAAACCGCCCTGTACATCCTCAATAAATTGGTCAAGCGACTTTATCGAATCAAGGAAAATCTCCGCTGCTTCAGCAAGAAGCTCCTGTCCCTCCTGAGTTTCAGCTTCGAAAATTACTGAAATTTTATCTGAAAAATTGAGTTGCTGCAAAGCTTTGGCAGTGATATCGCTCTGATCACCTTTGGGTAGAATTTTTGTAATATCCTCCTCGAAATTGGTGCGAGAAGCCAGGAAAGCGAAGAGCCCAAGCAAAGCGAAGAACGCAATTATTGCTATTTTCTTGTGCTTGCTAATTGTTGAATACAACCGAATGAATTGATTCTCCATGCCCTACTTTCGTTTTGTCATTAAAAGTAAAAAATAGATGACAATCCCAATAACAAATGCTGAAATAGATGCGAGGATAATGCTGCCAACCACGTATTCTACCAAATTGTTTTTGAAGGTATTTAGGACATCGAAGGTATCGGTTTCAATGTTTTTGTTCATGACAAAGGCGCCGATTTGCAAAGAACCTAGAATTATAAGGGGAATCATAGGAGGAATACTAATATTGGATCCGGCAAAAGTCAATAATTTGTTTAACCGAAATATGGTGGCAAAAAAGAATGCTGCCGCTGTCTGAAAGCCCCATATAGGGATAATTCCAAGAAAAACACCTAATGCAAGAGAAGCAGATTTGACCGCAGGACTGTCATTTCCACCCATTACATCCTCGTAGAAGAATGTTTTCAGGCTTTTTTTTTAAATTGACGAATAAAATCGCGCGGTTTTATGTACACCAAGGCGATGGTGACAAGAACTGTATTTAGGACAGTGATCCTGGCAAAATCTTTAAAAGGACGAAAGTGGGACACTCTTTCAGATGGATCGTATTTCACTTGGATCGGGATATTTTCGACCTTAATTTCCTTCCAGGCAGCTCTTACAATTACTTCAATTTCGAATTCGAACTTGGTGGAATACCATTTCTGAGGCAAAAGTTCCAGCGGATAAAGTCTGTAGCCCGATTGCGTGTCTTTTAGGGTTTTCGAAGTTTCAAACCAATACCAGAAATTCGAGAATTTATTTCCGAAGCTACTCTTTCCCGGCACGCCTGCCTGTGCCATATCTCTAAGACCTATAATAATGCTGTGCCTATTTCCTTGCTCCAGTTGTTGAATAAAATGAGATAGATCTTCCGGAAAATGTTGACCGTCGGAATCGATTGTAATTGCGTAACTATAGCCCAATTCAGCAGCTCTTGCAAAGCCCTTGCGCAGACCCCAGCCCTTGCCTTTATTTTTTTCGAAATGAATCTGGTCTATTTGGGGATATTTCTCTAGAATAGAATGCGTTGCATCTGTAGAGCCGTCATTTACAACGATGACATTAGCAGTTTGTGCGAGCACCCCGTCCAGCACCCTGCCCAATGTTCTGTCATTGTTGAAGGTGGGGATAATGACACAGCATTTAAGACGATCGAACTTTTCTTTAAGCATTAACTCTAACAATTATCAGAAGAATTTTATAAATTTTCAGTATTGATAGTCATTTGAAAATATGGGAGTAAAGATACTAAGATAAAAGAATTCAGGGATTATTTCTATGGCGCTTTTGCGACGTGGTTATAAAACTTAACAATATATAAGTAGGATTTTTAGTATTTGGGCGTGCCCATCACAGACTCGAAGCGATTTTTAAATAGGATATATTTTGAGGGGTCTGTTCAGGTCGCTCCTCTACGGAGTTCCGTCCCCTACTTCGCTGGCGCTGCGTAGGTGACCGAGTCCTTCGAGCAGCTCACGCGGGGATTTCGACTTTTGAGAATTTTATTTGGTGGGAGGAGATTGAGCTTTTCGACTTTCGAGAATTTTAAAACTATAGATTAAAAGGGGAAGCACATTTTCGACTTTCGAGAATATGATATGATGAGGTCAGAGTGGGACATATTTTTCGATTTTGAGATTTTTAATTTTATAGACTGAGAGGGAGAGCACATTTTCGACTCTCGAGAATTTTTTAAAACCCCCAATTGATGGGAGAGCATATTTTCGACTTTCGAGGAATATGATGTGGTGAGGTCAGAGGGAGGAGGAATATTTTCGACTTTCGAAGAATTTTTAAAGATTGATTTCGGGTTAAGCGCATTTTCGACTTTCGAGAATAATTTTTTGAATCTGAGGTGTAGAGAATACTTTTCGACTTTCGAGAATTTTAATCTATAGCGAAAGTGACAAGCGGCACTTTTCGACTTTTGAGAATTTTTAAATTAAAATCTGAAGAACAAATCACTTTTTCGACTTTCGAGAATTTTTAAACCAAAAATTGCGCAGTCAAGCCCATTTTCGACTTTCGAGAATTAATTTTTGAGGATCCATAGATCAATTGAATGATTTCTTACAAAGCTAATTTTGAGCTGTAAACCTCTCAAATTTGACAGATTTTGTATCAAAAAGCCCCAAATCAGTACTTTTTTGAAGTTTTATGGAAAAAACTTGCTTTTTTTTTATGGAATTTTGGAGTTGGTGCGTCTATATATAAACAAACAATTTATTATGAGACATGTAGTAGAATTGAATCTTCAAGAATTTTTTGATCATTATGG
>CALCSX010000146.1 GCA_937894165.1 uncultured Saprospiraceae bacterium
GCAGAGAGGAATTGTTTTTCGTATTTTTCCTCACCTTTCCAATTGTAGTCGGGTTTTACGGTCTTTTCAATAAATAACTTTGTTTTTTGATACTTATTCAAATATTTTCTTGCCTTTTTATACCAATTCATCAAATACTATTCAATTTACACTTTACCCATTCACAGTGCAGGTGAGATCGCTAAGTCATGAAAGTTTTCAATTTGCTAAAAAAAGATACTTATATGACTTGAGTCGGTATCCAAATGTAGTGATTGGTGCTGCACCATCAGTTAATTTGCACAGTAATGTAAAGAATGGATTGGGTTTTGTAGGTGGGATGGCAATTTATGAAACTGAATTAATTACACCATAATGAATAAATCCATATTACTAGCAGGGATTTTATTGGTTATAATTCAGGAGATTGGACTTTCTCAGACTTGGATAACAGGTGTGGTTAAAGATATCAATACACATGAACCCCTCATTGGAGTCAATATTTTCTCTTCTCTTTCAGGCGAACACTTAGCTCAGACAAGTGCAAATGGGCACTATCGCTTGAACACTTCTCTCATCAATGATAGCTGTGTGTTCAGATATTTGGGTTATACAGATATAACCATCAGCATTCAAGAATTGATAGCAAACGAGGGGAATATATTTATGAAGGAGGGTATGGATCTCGAAACTATTGTAGTGGTGGGGAAAAGTAATAGAAGATTGAGTCAAAATAATCTTAGTTTGGAAAGGATTAATTCTATCCCTACCATTGGTGCAAAGCCTGACATTCTTAAAGCTTTTCAAACTCTTCCTTCCGTGAGTGGTGCCAATGAAGGCTCTAGTTTGTTGTTGGTAAGAGGAGGTAATCCGGGGGAGAATTTGTATTTGTTGGATGATACACCGTTGATATATGTGAATCATTTAGGAGGTTTTTTCTCCGTTTTCAATCCCGACATGATAGCATCTGCGAAAATTTACAAGGGAGGATTTCCTGCAAATTATGCGGGGAAGTTGTCTTCGGTAGTTGATATTACACAGCGAGAGGGTAATAAACGAGAATGGGAGGGATCAATGAGTATAGGAATTACGGATGTGTCCTTCAGTCTCGAAGGACCTTTTATCAAGGAGAAGATGAGTATTCTTGTTACCGGAAGAAAAACCTTGACTGATCCATTGATGAGGCTGATGTTTTACCTGGCCGGTGAAGACTTTTCGTTTGCTTATGGATTTCACGATATCAACACAAAATTGACCTACAGCATTAATCCCAAGAATACACTGACCTTCAATCTTTATCAAGGGGATGATTATTTTACGGTGAAAAGTGATTTTAGTTCAGGTGGAGCCTCTACTGAATCGAAAAATCAAAATATCTGGGGCAATTGGCTGGCTGCGGTGGGGTTGAGAAGTATTGTCAATGACAGAACTTCTTTATACCACAATCTTTCTTTCAATCGATACAGAGTATCCAATTCCGCCCTTATTCATCGCGAGAGTGAGGATGATGAATTCAGATTGGAGAGCAACTATGTCTCTTCACTTCAAAATTTTAGATACAAAGGTGGTGTAAAGCGTATTTTGAGTGATCGGTGGTTGATGGATGCCGGGGTAGAGGTGGTGAGCAACTTTTTTGTGCCAAATAGAATCAACAATGAGGGACGTGCAGAGCAAATTAATTCTAATGATTTTGGATTGTTTGCAGAAAATCAAATAGAACTGACTGAAAAATTGAATTTTAATCTTGGACTGCGCTTTCAAGGGTATTTTATTAAGGATTACAGTCGCGCTTTTGTGGAACCAAGGCTAGAAGCTAATTATAGTCTTAACAATTCGGGGAATCTTTATTTGGGCTACCATCGACAAACGCAAACGGCTCATTTACTATTCAATAGCGGGCAGGTGGGCAACAGTGAAATATGGGTTCCCTCGACCGCAGCGCAACCGGTTTCGTCATCACTGCAATATAGCGGTGGCTATCGCAGAGAATTAAAGGAGCACAATATAAGTTTTGAAGTGTCCGCATATTACAGGACTTTGAACAATCTGACGCAATATCGAGAGGGTTTCACCACAATACAAGGTGATCCTAACTGGAGAGAAAAATTGGTGTCGGGGGTTACAGGAAATGCCTATGGTGTAGAGCTAATGGTGGAAAAACATACTCCGAAAATGGATGCTTTCTTAAGTTATGCTTATGGCCGATCATTTAGGCAGAGTGAAGAGCTTAATGCGGGGCAGAAGTTTGCATTTGATTTTGACAGGCCGCATACCTTGTCGCTTTCCAACAGTTACAAGCTTGGGAAGAGATTGAAGCTGGGGTTTTTATGGACATTGCAGTCGGGGCTACCCTTCACACCGGTAGTGGGTAGGCAATTTTCTTTTGATACTTATTTTGTCAATGAGCCTGAGGATTTAGAATTTTTTGAGGCATGGATTTTTGGACCGAGAAATAGTGATAGAATGCGCTTTAATCATCGTCTTGATGTTTCTTTGACGTATAAGAAGAAGACGAAGAGAAAGCGGGATGCAGAATGGACTTTGAGTGTTTATAATGTTTATAATCGACAAAATCCTTATTTTCATTTTTATAATTCACCGAATGCGCTGAATAACTCACCTGTCTTTTTTGATTATGGGAATAGGCCTTTTGGCTTATACCAAGTGAGTTTTCTTCCTATCATACCTAGTATATCTTATAGAGTGATCTTTGATAAAAACTATGAAAAGAGACAGAGGAAAAGTTTTAAAGAGTGGATGCATTTTTAGATTTTGAGAGAGTAGTTAACAGGGGTTAAGATTCAAAACTATTTTGAAATTAATTGAAATTTTCTCTATTTTTGAAAAGTATGAAAATTTGCCATTTAATTCTTTTGATTTTTTTATCCTCTTGTATTACTGTGGCACCACAGCGAACCGAAGATGATCAGTATAATATTTCAGGTAAATATTTAGAAGATGCAAATAAGTTAAGTATTGAATATATTGAAGTGAATAAAGAGGATATTGTCAATATTCAACCGGAGAAAATCTATCTTTTTGCAACCTGGTGCGCACCTTGTCTGGCAGAATTAAAAAGCTCTCCGGAACTGTTTAATGATGGCACCATGTTAGTTTCACTTAACTATAATTTTTAAGTCCACTCCGAAAACCCCTTTCTATTACGAATGGCTACAAAACCCAATATCTTCTTTAAAAGTAAAAATCTTTCCTCATCGTAGCTATGGCTACGCCTCCGGAATATTTTTCCTTTTAACTCGATCTTGAATTTTTCGCTCATTCTCATGACGTAACGAGTTTTCGGAGTGGACTCATCTTCGATGGAGAAGAACTTTAATGGCTTGTATTCTACCATTTATATTCTTAGCAATGATACTTATGGAGATATAGAGAAGGAAAAGTTACATAAATTTGTATTGGATTTGACAGGGGAGGAAATTAGTGGGCTGGGGATGCCGCAACATTTTCATTTAAAAGGCGGGGAATATATTCGGGGTAAAGAAAAATAGTCAAAGCTTAAAAAATGGAAGAAAAGAAATACATCAATGCAGTTAAATTTTGGATTAAGGAGCTGGTGATAGGCATGCAGCTATGCCCTTTCGCGAGGAGATCTTTCGAAGAGGAGCGGATAATGTACAGGGTGAGTGATATCTACGAGTGGGAGATGAATGGGCGAGAGGTGCTGGATTTCGTTTATGACTTGGATGAGGAGGAGATGTCGAATGGGTTTATGATATTTCCCGAGTTTAGAGAAAGTTTTATGAGTTTTCAGCTATTTTATAGAAGTGTGGAGAGTTTTTTGAAAGAAAAAGAGCTAGATCAGACTTTTCAGATTGTCAGTTTTCATCCGGGGTATCAGTTCTATGATGCCGGCAGGGATGAAATTAGTAATTTTATGAATAGATCTCCGTTGCCAATGATACATTTTCTAAGGGTTGAAGAGGTGGCTGCAGCCATAGCATCACATCCTAACATTGATGGTGTTGTAAGGGAGAATAAAATTAAAATGTCGCGTGAAAGGGTGAGAGTTATCGACATATTGAAGAGAGCGGGGGCAATGATAAAATAGTGAGGGGTGAATAATGAGTTCTGTCATAATTTCTGCATCATTCTAATAAAAATCCTCCCAAAACTAGGTTTTTGGTGTACGCAACAAGTAATTATAGTGATTTAATTCATTTATTTTTATTATCTTTAGAAAGATTCTTAGGGATCTTTATACAGCCACTATAACTTGCCACCATGAAAACAATTTCTACTTTAGCCTTGCTTTTTTTACCTATGATATTAATGAGTCAGGAATACTGGTCTAGGGTGAATGATGCTGATAGATTTTCGAGAACAGGAAATGTCAGTGTATATCAGGATTCAATGTATTTAGTTACAGGCACCGTAAGTTTGCCATCCTGTCCTTTCAATAAATTGTTTTTGTATGATAAATACGGGACTTTAAAATGGAGCTTTTCAGATAATAATGAAATCTTTTATGCCGATAATGAATATATCTATACCGCAGGTCATACATTTATTGATGATGTGTTAAATTCGGATGGATTGGAGTTAGCTAAATATAGTAAAGATGGGACAAAGATAGATGAGATTCGAATTCCGGAAGAGTTTAATGATCCACCATTCTTGTTTAAACCTAAAGGTATGGATAGTTACAGTAACGGAGATTTACTGATTTGTTCGGATTCTTTAGCATTAATTACGACATCTTTTCTTTACCCCCAAACAGTTTATAAATTTGAAAAAACATTGCCGGTTTTATCTGTTAAAATAATTGGCAATAGTCATTTATTATTTTCGGAAACGGGAATTTTTAAAGCTAGTTACGATTTTAATTTTTCAGATTCTATAATTTTTAATGAGAATCTTATCCAAACCGAAATTGCAAATAATATTATTTATGCACTTTTCCCCAACAGTCTGATATCATTAGATTTGAATTTAAATATTTTGGACACCATTTATGATGATCTAAATTATAAAGCTAAATCCATTAGTCTTAATAACAACGATCTGTGGATTATGCTGGACGGAGAAGAAGAGATTGTTTTATTGAATAAAAATGGTGAGAATATCGATTCCTTGATTTTCCCGGTTTTCTCAGATATTAAACATTTCCATGTATCTGGTACAAATTTTAAATTCTTTGGAGATACTTATACATCTCATATGTGTATTATCAACTATGAAAATCCGGTAAAAAACAACCCTTTACCTGACTTTACCGATATGGAGTTTCTTGATTTGGAAGTAAAGAATATAAAATTGGTTGAATCACCTAACCCTAATGTGATGTATGATAGTTACATCCTTACACTTAATGCTGAGATTCAAAATAATAGTTTGGATACCTTGAAATCTTTGGTGGCATATGCACCTTTAAGAGGTGGGTTTAATTGTGCCCGGAACTTTTTTCATAGGAAAATACAGAATTTTAAAATTCCTCCAGGAGAAAAAGGAATCGTAGAAATTGGTGGAATTCATCAATATGGAATTCCTTCAATGGATAATATCTGTATTACTTTATATTCTCCGAATTCCTCCATCGAGTTGATGCGTTCAAATAATAGACTTTGTGAAGAATTTCTAATCTCCGGAAATTCAGAAAGTATACTTGAGTCGCTAAAGATTTACCCAAATCCTGTAAATAGTGTTTTATTTATTGACAATTTGCCATTGGCTCAGCATGAGTTCAAAATGCTGGATCTTTCCGGCAAGGAATTAAAACGAATTAGTTCTTTTGGAAATGAGACTAGCATCGACTTGAGTGATTTGCAAGCCGGGATTTATATTATTAGGATTTTTAGCGAAGGTCAGGTGATAAATAGAAAGATAGTGGTGCAGTAGTTTTGAAGAAGGGATGATTTTTAGGTTTTGTCATGATTTTTGCTTCCTTCGGGCAAAAATCTCGCCAAAACGATTACTTTTTTAACTTTATTTCTAACATAGTTTGACCTCTCTGAGGTCATGGTAAGCTCATGTAAAGCGGACAAACAAGTTACAAACTTGCTTCAGCAAAGGTTTATGAAGGGATGGATTTTAGGTTTTGTCATGATTTTTGCTTCCTTCGGGCAAACATCTCGCCAAAGCTGAGTTTTTTTGGTTTTAATCACAGAGCTACTCCCTGTGTTGAGATATTTCGCCCATTCGGGGCTTTTTAGATTTTGTTTCCCAAAGAAGATTTCAAAGGAAGGAATTTATCAGCAAATATTGATTTTTGTAATTGTCCGAAAGTCTGAAAACAGTATAAGTGCAAGAAACTTAAAATACAGTTTCTTGACATTTAGGGGATTATCATCTTGAAAAGTAAGATTATTGATTTAATTTCCATAAAAATTTTTATCTTTAATCAACAAATCTTATTTATTGATGTACCTTCTATAAATTGCTTACTGATGAAATTGATATCTACTCTTGTATTACTCTTCCTTCCAATATTTGTTTTTAGCCAAAATTACTGGTCAAAGGTGGTAGATACTGAAATATTTTCAAGTATTTTGGATTTTCAGGTGTATCAGGATTCGATGTATTTGATTTCAGGAGGTGTGACGACTAATTTTTGTGGGGAGAAAAAGCTTTTTCTTTTCGATAAGGAGGGGGAATTGCTGTGGACTGTCAGCAATGATAATGATAGAATTTTCACAGTTGACGAATTTATTTATACCACGGGATTAAGCATAGATATTGATGTTGTAGACACAGAAGTTTTAACAATTACGAAATACAATAGTCAGGGCGAAAAACTGGCTGAGAAAATGATACCGGAAAATTTTGAAGATGTTCCATTTAAATTTGAGACTAGAAGTATTGATCAATACGAAAATGGCGATTTGCTTTTTGCTTCTGATTCATCTGCGCTGATTTCAAATGCTAACTTGGAAAATGTTATTCAGCTTTATTATGAAAAACCTTTACCTGTCGTTTCAGTAAATATAATTGAAGGTGCTCATTTGATTAGTTCAGAAAGTGGAATCTATCTCACAGATGAAAGTTTTCAATTTCAGGATTCCATCATTTTAACAGATAAAATTATTGAGACAATAGTGAAAGATGATACCATCTTTGTGCTATTTGAGAACCAGTTGCTAGCTTTCGATTTTAAATTATCATTATTGGATACGATTTTTGATGATTTGAACAATCAAGCCAAATCAATATTTTTCGATAATGAAGATTTATGGGTTAGGACGATGAAAGATGAAATGATTCAACTAATTAAGAAGAGTCATAATTCTGAAAATAGCAATCTATTGTTTCCCAATATTGCAGATGTCAAATATTTCAGTGTGTCTGGCGAAAATATCAAATTTTTCGGAGATTCTAAGTCGCCTCAAATTAGCATTCAAAATTATGACAATCCAATAGAAATAAATCCTGATCCAGAACTGCCGGATGTTGAATTATTAGGAATTGAGGTTGAGAATATAGAATTGGTATACCCACCTATTGAAGGTGCTCCTGCATCAGGATATAAATTTGATGTTATAGCAACAGTGAAGAATAATGGGCAGGAAACCATAAATTCCCTCGCAGGGGAAATCCAATTGAGAAGCTTTTTTTGTACTTTAATGTATTATGCAAAAAAATCTGAAATCAATATTCCTCCGGGGGAGACTCGTGAGATAACATTCACGGGAGTACAACAGTATAGTGTTGTTCCATCAGAAAATATTTGTATGACTTTGCATGCACCTAATTCCTCACTAGAAACAATAACCAATAATAATAAATCTTGCCGTCAAATATTAATATCAAGTAATCAAGAAGAGAAAATTGATAATGTTCTTATCTATCCAAATCCGACGCAAAATCAAATTTTTATAGAGAATTTGCCTGCAGGAAAGAAGGAAATGAGCATTTTAGATCTTTCCGGCAAGGAATTAAAACGAATTTATTCTTTTGGAACTGAGACTAGCATCGACTTGAGTGATTTCCAAGCCGGGATTTATATTCTTAGGATTTTTAGCGAAGGGCAGGTGATAAATAGAAAAATTGTTGTGCAGTAGTGGTAAAGAAGGGATGATTTTAGGTTTTGTCATGATTTTTGCTTCCTTCGGGCAAAAATACCGCCAAAACTAATTACTTTTTTTAACTTTATTTCTAACATAGTTTGACCTCTCTGAGGTCAGGGTAAGATCATGTAAAGCGGACAAACCTTTTAGGCACATTTGCAAACTTGCACCGGCAAGGGTTGAAGAGGGGATGATCCTTAGGTTTTGTCATGATTTTTGCTCCTTCGGGCAAAAATCCCGCCAAAACCCGAGAAGTTGATACAATGTCCCGGGGTTTCACCCCGGGTTATTAACATTATACCCCATCCGGGGTATTTTCGATTTATAGAAAAAGTTGGATATGACATTTTACTGTAATGATTAGTTATATAATCAATTATATATTTAGTTTTTATATTTAATACCATGAAAATTCCTTTTGAAATTTACAATAAATGGAGTTTGATTTTATTTATGGGATCAAAGTAATCTTTTGGTTTTTGAAAATCGAGTCTGCAACAAGGTTTATTATATTTCACCCCATTCGGGACTAAAGGGTTATTAGTCAATGCAAATGGCTGATTATGAACGCACTATTAAACTGTCAGGAATTGAAATATTTTGCAGCGCCAGATCCGCGTGAGGGGGCCGGAGGACTCGGTGCTGACTGAGACACGAAGGCAGTACGGGACTCCGAAGGACACCGACCCGATAGGGGCACGCCCAAAAAAAACTATTCCTGAATAGTAAATTCCATCCAATCCTTATCCGCCTCGACATCGACAGCTTGACCGTTTATTTTAATCTTCTTTATTTCCTTGATGTCACCTACCAATCGAAGTCTAGCCACTTTATTGCCGTAATCTTCGTATGGAGTTCCTTCTTGGTAAATCTCCAAATGCAAGGCGCGGGACTCAGTGCTGCTCTTCATAATTAATAATTGATAATCTCCGTCGATGTAGGCATCCACTTTGTTGCCATCGTCAAAATAAAATTTATTTTCGGAAGGTTTATCGGAATAAAAATAGGTGTATTCCAGCGTATCAGTACTATATTCTTGTGTGTTTGACGCTAATTTTGCCATAGGTATTATCGCGCCTTCTCTGATAAAGACGGGTATTTTGTCCTTTTTAGTCTCAATTTCAATCCATTTCCCGCCCACATGGCGTTCTTCGGTGTAAAAATCATACCAATTACCTTTTGGTAGGTAAATTTTGGACATTTTTAGTCCCTTTTCCATGATCGGCGCCACTAAAATATGGCTGCCCCACATGTATTGGTTGAACAAGGTGTCTGAAATCCCCTCAAACTCATAGAACATCGGCCTCGCTAAAGGCATTCCGGTCCTACTATTTTCCCAGCTCAAGGTATAAATGTAGGGTAACATGCGGTATCTTAAATCAATGAAGGGTTTCACGCGAGCTTGAATACTGTCAGGCCACAGGATCGGCTCAGCAGGTATTATTTCATCTGCATGAGGACGGAAAATAGGGGTGAAACTCGCAAATTGCATCCAACGGGTATACAATTCATCATCCCGCTTATCAATCGTAAATCCCCCCGCATCGGAGTGCATGTAACCCAGTCCCGAAAGTCCCATACTCAACATAATGGACGGCTGCGCTTGAAGGCCGGACCAATTCCTGCCCACATCCCCTGACCAAGGGATCATCCCGTAGCGTTGAGAGCCCACAAAGCCCGCCCGCGCTAAGTGGAACAACCTTTCCTTAGGGAAATCATTGCGAAATCCCTCGCTCAACATCTGTGCCCATCGGTGTCCATACATCCCATGAACCTGGTCAGCCATACCGTTCACATGTACCATTTCGGAGGGATGCTGTTCCGGCTCACCAAGGTCTACCCACCATCCATCAATCCCAATTTTTTTCAATTCTTTGTATTGTAACCACATCCATTCCTGCGCTTCCGGCTTAAAAATATCCAATAATCCCCCCGGACCGAAGTAAAAATAATCGATGACATAAGTGTCTCCAAGGCTATCTTTGACAAGCAAATCGTTCTCTGATAGGTAGTTGAAATGCTTTGATTTTTTGGTAAAAAAAGGCTCGGTAACCAAAACAGTCTTGATACCTTTATCCTTAAATCGCTTTATCATGCCTTCCGGATCCGGCCACTTCTCCTTGTCCCAGCTCAGCTCTCCCATCCTTCCATCCTCTAATTCCGGACCAAACCAATATAAATCCAAAATAATGGCATCAGTCGGATATCCGGCTTCCAATGATTGCTCCAAAATCTGCTCTGCTTCTGCCTGACTTCTGTAGCCAAATCGGGATTGTAAGTTGCCAAATGCCCAGAGAGGGGGAAGTGGTTGTCGACCGGAAATGAGTGTCAGCAGTCTGCTGAGATCCTTGTGATCAGATCCTGAAATGAAGTAAAAAGTCTGATTGCCGCCCACCGCTCTATAAGTCATTCTGTTTTCTACGGTCTTACCGATGTCAAAATAGGATTTGG